>PUNP01000613.1 GCA_003551785.1 Candidatus Brocadiaceae bacterium
AAATAGGCCGTGCGGTGGTCAAGCTACAGGGAAGGGCCGCGAGGCCTTTTCTTATTCAGATACCGGAGTTTAAGCTTCAGAAAGGGCTTGTTACCGACAGCAGAATCCGCGAGCTCATGGCTGATAAGGTGGGTAAAAAACTGTTCTTGCCCGCAATGCAGAAGGGAAACCCGTCACAAAAAGAACAGCAATCGTCAGATGTTTTTTCCAATCAGGCAGAAAACAGGTGGACAGATACGCATGCCGGGGCCGATACTGTGGCGACAAAAACGGAGATTCATTCAAGCCGCATTGAAAACGGCAAAAATAATAACCTCAGCCACATGGAAAGCCGTTTTCTTGAAGATGTGAAAAATAAGCCCGATAGCGGCATTGCGGCCAGATACAGGCGTTTGGGCATAAGCGTGAGGCAAGGTAATAAGCTCAAAGCCCAGCTTATGGAAAAAGGCCTGATTGAAGAAGACATGATAACGACGGATAAGGGCAGGCGAAAAGTTATTCGGTTGAGCGAATAACAGAGGGATAATTATGCCGCCGGGTAGTACAGCAATTTTTGAAACACAATTTAAGGGTAAAAATGTGTTTAATTGGGCTGAAATTGACTGAGCCTAAACGCCGCTTTATACTTACACAGTAAATGCATGGACCGAAATTCCCCTGCAGACAATCACACTGGATATTTTATGGTTTTAGACCGGTTGCTTTTTGAAAGCTGCAATCGACAACATATCTCAAAAAAACACTTTAAGATTGGAACTATGAACAGCGATAATATAAAACTCAGCCGTGAAATACTACAAAAGGCAGCAACGGAACAGTCGTTCGAGCGGGGCGAGGAGTATTACGAGTGCTCTATGGTGGAAAGCCCGATCCGTGAGGGAAACACCATAAGGGCCGAAGTGACTGGTAGCGGCATGGCTCTCTACAATACTGAGATTTGCCTTGAGCCGCCTTTTCATACCCGATGCACTTGCCCTTATGACTGGGGTGGCATTTGCAAACATATCGTAGCGCTGGGGTTGACCTGGATAAACTCCCCTGACTCTTTCCCCCGTATGGAAGAAAAAAAGGAAGAAGTGAAAAGCGAACTGGAACAGGTATTTGCCGGGCTGGGAAGAGATGAATTAGCAGAGATGCTTTATGACCTTATCAGCCGCGATGAAAACCTTCGCTTAAAGGCACTTGACTGGATAAAAGATCGCGATAATGTCGTAGGCCAGCCTAAGCTCCAGATGGAGAGGCTGATGACACTTATGGATTACGCACTCGAGACTGTGCGTGAATTCAATGCTTACGGCGGCGGGCCGGAAGAGGATGAAATTGAATGCTGCGATTATATGTATGAAATGTCCGAAATATTGTCTGATGAAAATTTCAATATTCCGAGTGCGACACGGAAAGATATTATCACACGATTCATGGAATGGTACCAAAAAGGGAATTCCGGGCTCGGAGACCCGATACGGGAGGTGATTTTCAGCGCAGCAATATCCAAACAAGAGTGGGAACTGGTTATAGAAGGACTTGAAGCGACGGGAAGCGACTTTGATCGCGACACAATAATGCAGATTTATCTTCGGGAACTGGAGGAGGAGGAGACATATCTTAAGCTGCGGACAAATGACCTTGTTATGGGAATGGATTATTATGATCTGGCCATGTATTACCATGAAAGAGGGGAAAAAGATGAAGCTGCCCGCATTGCACAGCAGGGCGTAGAAAAAGGGGACGGGAGGATTAGAGATAACATTGTTTATCTCAAAAACTATTATTTGGAGAGAGAAGATACCGAAAAGGCAGTTGAATATGCGCTGCAGGAATTTGAAGAGAGGCCGAGTTTGGAATGTTATAAATTTGTCCTGGATAGCTGCCAGGATTCAGAAAGAGAAGGTCTTCGCAGTAAGATGATTAGGCAGCTGGAAGAGAAAAACAGCTGGCTTGGTGCCCCGGTTCTTGCCTCAATCTATGCCGAGGAAAAGCAATATGATCGGGTTATGAATCTGGTTGAACAAAATCTAATGAATCCCGGGGAGTATGAAGATTTGCTCTGTAAGAAATATCCCGAGAAAATGATTGCTTACTATGACCGGCAGGTTCAGGAGTATATAGAACGCAAGAACCGGAAAAGCTATGCAAAAGCGGCTAAAATGGCCCTCAATATCAGAGGCGTGTATAAAAAGGTGTTAAAGGACACGGGTAAGTGGGGCACCTATCTCAATCCCATTTTGAAAAGGTATCTCCGGCGTTACGCACTGCAGGAAGAATTCAGCCGAATTTGTAAATGAGAGGGAAATATGAAAATCGCCTGGACAACCGATATACATCTGGAATTTCTGGATGAAGAAGGGCTAAGGAGTTATATTAACTTTTTATCCGACAAGACGTTCGATATTCTGCTGATATCGGGAGACATAAGCACGTCCGGAAGCATTTCCAAACATCTGGATTTACTTGCAAATTCCCTTCGCCGACCTATCTATTTCTGTCTGGGCAACCATGATTATTACGGCGGGAAGATAAATGGGGTTAGAAAATCTGTAAAAAATACTGCGGCTGGAAACACTTTTCTCAACTGGATGCCGAAGACAGGTATTGCGGGGCTTTCCGACCAGGTTGCCATTGTCGGACACGGCGGGTGGGCGGATGGCCGTCTCGGAGATTACAAAAATTCGACTGTGAGAATAAGCGACTTTATATATATCCAGGATTTGGCTATGCTGAATGATGAGCAGAAGCTTAAAAAGATGCAGGAATTGGCGGACGAGGCGACGGAATATTTTCGAATCAATTTGCCGCGAGTGCTGGATATGGCCGAACATGTTATCGCCCTAACACACGTGCCGCCGTTTCAGGAAGCCGCATGGTATGGGGGAAAACAGTCCGGACCGTATTGGCTGCCGTTTTTTGCTTCTGAGGCGACCGGAAACGTTTTAATGGAGGTAATGGGATCTCGTCCTGAAAAACAAATGACGGTTCTCTGCGGTCACACGCATGGCGAAGGCGTTGTCGACATCTTGCCCAACCTGAAGGTGATTACCGGAAAGGCCCGATATCGCAAACCGGACATTAACAGGATATTTGATTTGAAAGAGTTCGCAGCATGAACAAAGACAAAAAACCATGGTTTCTGAAGAAAAGAAAGGCCGCCCCCCCGCCGGAACGCGTTCATCGGGACCGTAAAAAGGAGGCCCGGCGAACTGTCGCCCGTGGTCCTGCGGCCGAGGAAGTTGCTGAAGAATTCGAAGAACAGGAGAAGGAGCCTGATTCCATCGAGGTTGGCGGCCGGGTCGGTTTCAGTGAGGTCCGGGAAATCCCGGAACGTTTCCGTGACGTTGATTTTCCGGTTGAACTCGCGCTCCCCTGGCTCTATGAGCTATGGGAGCAGGCGGAGGCACAATTCGACCACATGCTTGAGAGTCTTGAGGCCCTCAACCTCGATGTAATCACCGTTCATGCCACTCAGGGGTGGATCAGCAAAGATAGTTTTTTGGAATGGGGACCTAAGACATCTTATCTGGCCGAGAGGCTGGGCGCTGAAACTGTTACCGTACATCCGAACCGGTCAAAAAAGCCGCGTCAGGAGCACCAGCAGACGGCACGAAGGCACCTGGCGGAGGTGCAGCGCCGAACAACAGTTATACTTTCTGTCGAGACGTTTGAAGGGAAAGGACGTATTTTTACGATACAGGAGATTATAGATTTCGGCCTGCCAATGACGCTCGATACGTCACATATTCGAGAGGATAAGCAAATAATCAAAATTATAGAGTCATACCGGCACAACATCCCAGTGGTTCACCTTTCGGCGCGAAACGAGAGAGAACAGCATCTTCCCGTCGACCGGTTTTGCCTTGATGTGGTTCGGTACCTGGTCCGGCTCGGCTGGGCGGGCAACATCGTTCTGGAGTATTTACCCGATTACCATGATCAGCTCCGGCCGGATATCGAGAAAGTCCGCCGGGTCGTTGAAGGAGAAAAAACGCACTGATTCAGATCAAAACTATTCGCCTCAACGAATATTGTCCCATCTTTTCTGACAGTGACAATCAGCAAGTAAGATGCAATGCCGCAACAACTCTCCGGTCCCCTTTTTCATACAGTCCGTTGTATTTTTCTACCGCTTTATGTGTAGGTAGCACGAGCAGAGCCTCGCAATACTTTTCGAGCTCTGCTCTGGTATCCGGCAGCACCTTCATGATGCCGTTTGCTCCGGTGCCTATTACCAAACTTCAGGATCAGCCTCGAGTATCGGACCGAGATCATTTATCGACACTTCGTGGCCGGTCTCGCGCCACCAGGAGTTGTTGACCCCGTCCGGTGAGATGATAACGTCGGATGTGTACGTCCTGCCCTCTATTGTGATGCGGCCAAATTGGTAGTTCTCGATTTTCATGTGTTCACTTCCGCCTTTTCCAGGAAATATGGGGAAAAATAGTTGACAATTCAAAGTCTAAACGTAGTCCTGATATAGGCTATAGTCAAGTCCCCAACCACCAGAACTCTGCCAGAGTGACGCATATCAAAGTATTCGCCTCACCGAATACCTATCCTATTCCACTATAAACGCTTTTTTGCGGGATTTTTCTATATCCGGAGAAAACTCCAGCCCCACTCGTTTTGCGGCTCTGACATGGTTGGATAGGCTTTAAAAGTTGTTTTCTGCATATATCAGCAACTGTCAGCATAACCGCATTTTACCAGATATATAAACAAAGAGAGAGTGTGCAGTATATGCGTCAGGCTCACACTGAGAGTGTGCGACCGGTCTGATCCACCGATTTCGATAATGCGAGATGGGACAGTGCAACGCACTCCCGAGTAGAGAAATCGTTTCGCTGCTCTCCGGTCGTTTGGAGAAAAGGCCATTTATAAATCTTTGGGATAATTATAAAGTGACGACAGACAATAGCATGTTACACGCACGCGAGCTCGGGCTCCACGCGTAAACTGCACTCTCTCTGTGTTCCCATATTAGACTGCCGGGATCAAGGCAAACTCTCACCTTTTGTATATTAACAGTTTTTGTCGTTTCCTTTTTATTCGCCCCAAATTCTTTGACTTTTCTTCTAACTCTTCATCTTCAATTTTGACAGATGTTATGCCCTCTCCCCTCTAATAAAATTCTTCTTAACTCAAAAAGCTTAACATCCTTCTCTATTTGGAAAAATATTAGAATTCAGTCCCGTCCAAAACTACTTATTTTTTCCTTCTTTCTACAAGTTAGCCAGGGCCTTAATCAAAGGAGTCATACGTCTAATCTCTTTCGTCTTTATTTCCTTCTTTCCAAGTTTGTCCAATGAAAACGCAGCTACCAATTCCCTCCCCTTTTTCTCGTTGGCTTTGTTAATCCACTGGATAAGCTCACCTACACCTCGGCAAGTAGGATTTTTCTCTATTCTACCAGCCAGCACTTTAACATCGATATACTCACATAATTCCCTGCCAGCCTCCCTATTGGCATGGTGAATCCACCAAATTAATTCACTAGAACTCTCGAAATCATTAGTTCCTTCTATTCTACCTGCCAACGGCTCGGCATCGATGTAGTCGCACAATTCCCGGCCCACATCCTCATTGGCACCATGAACCCGCCAAACAAGCGTAGATACCTCCCTGAGAGAAGCAATGTTTTCCACCCTGCGAGCCAAAGCTCCAATATCCATAATATAGTTCCACAACTCCTTCCCTGTTTCCTTATTGACTTTGTGAAGGGTACAGATAAGCTCACCAACAACTGCGAGGTGAGTAGTTTTCTCTACTTTGCCTGCCAGCACCCTAGCATCAATATATTTACATAATTCCTTACTCACTCTGACATCCAATTTGTATATATCTCTGAAAAATTTACTTATAGCTCGAGGGTTCTCAATTTTCTCTAACCTATGGGCCAAGGCTTTCCCCAACCCATCTACTTCTGGAATATACCTTGCCCAATCCTCGGCAAATAGAGCAAAAACATGCGTTCCTTTCTCTGCTTGCACAGCGTCCACTAGTTTTCTTTTCTCTTTTAGGCTCTGCATTATTGCTTTTCTATCTTTTATCTTCAAATAAGTCACAGCTGAACAGCCATTAGGCATCCCTGCCGCAGCATACTCATACACAAAATCTTTAACCGTATTGGGGAGATTCAGCTCATTCCGATATCGTTCGCCGTACTTCCAATAGACGTCCGAAAGCGAAGAATGCGGTAAACCATAGTAAATCTTTTCATCTTTTTCTAAACGGATAATTTCTCCCCATTGATGTAAATTTACAATGGGCTGCTTATGAAAACCAAGTCCTTCTTTATTAAAAAGAAAATCTACCGCAGTTGGTACCTCATGCATATACAATGGGGAGAGGGCAACGAGGATTTCGGGATATTCATGATTTATCTTTTCCAGTTCTGCAAGGTCTTCCTGCACTTCAGTTCCTATCCATTCGCTCTTTTTTCCTGCACCCCCTTGCTTGGCATAACCTTTTAATGCATATGCAAGTAACCAATAACTTTTTTCCGATACCTTTTCCAAATCATCCATGTCTTGCTGAGTCCAGGGAAGCTTCTGATCTTCCTCATCACACTTCGACTTAAATAGTTTTATAATTTCTTCAGCAACCTCAAACTCCGGTAGATGAATTACCTCTTGCTTTTTTTCTTCTGCCAATTTCGAAAAGTTTTCGTTTAGTGATCTCCAGATGGAATTCCTGGTCACTATTAAAACCGGAGGAACCTCATGGGAGGAGGTAGAGCTGTATAGGTCTTCCAACTGGTCAGGGATTAAATGACCGTCTTCAATAATAACCATCCCATTTGCATTTTCTATTTTTCCAATCGGAATTCCCTTTGATAGTTGCTGAGACATGGTCCGCTCGAGAAACCACACGTCGATATATTCAATAGATTCGTAGAGTTCATAGGCTAACTGGCGTGCTAAAACACTCTTGCCGGAAGCAGAAGCTCCCTGCAATATACAAAACCCACCTTTCTTAAGTTCGCGTTTGAGCCTGTCCAACCACTTTCCCCGCCTATGTACACAACCGTCACGAAAATCCACTTCCAATGGTCCAGTAGGACGAAAGAAACTTGACGTATCCTTCTCCCCATAGCTAAGCACGTTTTCTATATGTGTAAGAGGACGCAATTCCCCAGGATCTGGTATATACTGGCTTTCCTGCAGCATCCTATTTAACTGCCTTCGTTTTTCTTTTATAACATCCGGCCCCATACCAGGAATATCAAAATAACGCCGGGTGTTTTTACCCCTGCCGAGCTTAGCAATCACCACCTGCATGTCAACAATAGGCAACCAATCCTTCCAATTATCCTTTAGGCATTCAAAAATATTCCCTTTACTCAAACCGCGTAAGGCATTGCTCGCATCGTTATCTTCAAGTTCAGTTCGCTCTTTTATTTCTCCTCGCTTTATAGGTGCGGTTGCCTTACATAAAGCCCAAAAAACCTCGGGCTTCCCGCCTTTCTTGAGGTCGAAGGCTCCGCATTTAAAAAGCCTGGCAAGCGGCCGCCTGAGCAAACGGTGAATCCGCACGGCCTCATCCCATGACCTGTCATTATTTGATTTTTGACTTTTTTCCCCAGCCATTCTTTTTCACCATCAAAAAAATGATCGGCATATGAGGTAACGGTCCAGGTAATCATTTTTATTTTCCCCTCGGTTCTGTCCAGCGCCGCACGGCGACGCAAGATGTCGGGGAAAAAAACGACACAGATGCTTATCTGGCTGCCTATAATTTATCCCTATCACAGTTTTTCCGCAAGTCTGAAATTCAAAAGGGCGGAATTTATAGCAGACATTTTAAGCTTTCCCGCTATTAAGAGCATTATCGCTTCGTGTACATAAATTTTTCAAAATTTTCTCTCCTTTTGTCTTTTTTGACTTCAGAGGCTCTCTCCCGGGCATTTATAAAGACTCTA
Source organism: Candidatus Brocadiaceae bacterium (assembly GCA_003551785.1). The sequence goes on from PUNP01000613.1 coordinate 7,913, forward strand.
AAAATTACACGCAAGGATTTTCGCCCGACTTCTTTTAATAACTTTGGAAACAAGTTTTAACTGCTTGCATACATGGCATTAAAGAAAGCAAAACTCTCGGTGATCAAATTGAACCCTTTAGCCACAAGACTTTTTAAATAATATGCTTACAAAATATTCAGTTATAACATAAAAATCCGATGATTGCCTCAAAGTTTGGAGCGAAAGGCCAAACGCCGGAACAGCATCTTTAATTAACATTTATTAACGGAAGCGCTCTGGAGCCAATAATTCGAATTTAGAGGCCCCTTTTAGTTTTTGCCTGCGCATTCATGAATGACGTGTCAGTTTTCCCCTAAGCCCTCTTTTCTGTCGTTTTGGATTGCTCGGTACATGAAAAGATTGAATCGAGAAGGGCTTTGGTAATCGATTTATGAATAAGAGAAATTTGCGTGTACTTTGTAACCTGTTGCACAGCAATGCTTTAGTTGATATATCCTTTGAGGTCGGTAACAATATATATAGTGAAGATGATTAGTAATAAATTAGTTTTCGCCTTAGAACGCTGCACTGCTCGGGAGGCACAGATGAGAAACAAAGAAAAAAAACATCTTGCCCAGATATTAAACCGCATCAGCGCTGATTTTGCAAGCGCGGCGCAGCTTGTGTTTCAGCTCGCGCAGGACGCAGCGTCAAGGCAGGCGGAAACCTCCCGGCCCTCTTGTCAAACGTGTGCAAAACGAGAACAGTGCAACGAAACGTGTGAAAAAGTTGAAAAACAACTTCCAGGTGTACATGCCGGGCTGAGCGGCATTGAAAGCATATTGGATCCTGATTTCGCGCATAACCTGGAACCGAAGCCTGTGGAACCATCAATAACTTTTGACATATATA
>PUNP01000957.1 GCA_003551785.1 Candidatus Brocadiaceae bacterium
CTAGAGTCTATGCTCGAACGCGGAGCCTGCCTAGGGGGAGAAGATTCCGGACATATCATTTTCCTTGATAAACATACCACCGGCGATGGTATTATCGCCGCCCTGCTTCTGCTCTCTATCATGAACGAAACCGGGAAAAAACTGTCGGAACTGGGGGAGATTATGACCGTTTATCCGCAAATACTGACAAATATTGAAGTAAAAGAAAAAATCCCCGTTGCCGAAATACCCGAGCTCACTACGACTATTAAAGAAGTCGAAGAGCGACTCAAAGACAGCGGCAGGGTGCTCGTCAGATATTCCGGAACTCAGAATTTGCTGAGAGTTATGGTCGAAGGCCCCACGGAAGATCTTACATCCGAATATGCTGAGCTGATCGCCAAAACTGCTAAAAAAACGCTTCAAAAATGAAAAAAACTGTCTGGTCGCTCATACTCCACTGCCACCTGCCTTTTATTCGCCACCCGCGTTATGAGGATTTTATTGAAGAAAACTGGCTCTTTGAGGCTGTTACCGAAACTTACATCCCGTTGCTGGAAGCTTTTCAAAAACTGCGCCGGGAGGGTTTAAATTATCGCATCACTGTTTCATTCAGCCCCTCCTTATGTGAAATGCTGGCTGACAAAATATTGCAGGAAAAATGCCTTCTCTATATCGCTAAAAGGGTGGATTTATGTAAGAGGGAACTCAAACAGCCCCGCAATAAAGCTTTCAGGCCCGCTATAAATTTTTATTTTGACCGCTTCACACATCAGTTAGAGCGTTATAATCACGGGCCCGGGGAGGCCATTTTGGAGGGGTTCAAAGACCTCCATACAACAGGCCATATCGATCTGATAACATGCCCCGCCACCCATGCCCTATTGCCTCTATGCAGCCGCTCCACCGCCGCAAAGGCACAAATCGAGCACGGTTGCCGTTGTTTCAAGAAACATTTCGGCTATCGCCCCACCGGGATGTGGCTGCCCGAGTGTGCATACTCCCCTGAAATTGAACCGCTGCTGCTCAATTCCGGAATACAATACAGCTTTCTGGAAAGCCATGGACTTTTGTTAGCCGAACCGACACCACGGTGCGGTGTTTTCGCCCCGATAGGTACCCCCGGCGGCACGGTTCTCTTCGCCCGCGACCCGCAGTCATCCAAACAGGTCTGGAGCGCTGACGAAGGTTATCCTGGCAACCCGCACTACCGCGAATTCCATGTTGATTTGGGGTTTGAGGCGCCTTATGACTACATCAAACCTTACCTTTCCCCCTCTGGTGAACGCCATCAGTTAGGCTTGAAATATCACAGAATCACCGGTGACGGCAGCCGTAAGCTGCCCTATGATCCTGAAGCTGCAAAACAAAAAGCAATACTGCATGCCCGTCATTTCGTTCGGCAAAGGATTAGTCAATCACGTAAAATAAAAAGATATCTGAAAGGTACTACACCTATAATAATATCACCTTACGACGGTGAACTATTCGGGCATTGGTGGCTGGAAGGGCCTATTTTTCTGGAAAATGTCATTCGTAACATGTGCTCTTCTCCTTCTATAATCTCGACAGCCACGCCTCAAGATTTTCTTGTATCCTGCAGCAAAATAGACACGGTTGAACCGTCTTCTTCCACCTGGGGTTATCAGGGATATTATGATGTGTGGGTTAACGGAGACAATGACTGGATATACCGTCATCTTTCCCTTGCAGAAAAGCAGATGGAGAGTCTGGCACATGGGTATGGAGCGAGTTCCAATAAACTCGTGCAGAGGGCTGTTAAGCAATGCGCTCGGGAACTGATGCTGGCCCAATCCAGCGACTGGCCCTTTCTCATCGGTACGGATTCCGCTACAGAATACGCTTCTGAACGCTTAACATCACATTTTAACAATTTCTGGACGTTATCTACTGAAATACGTGAAGATATCCTGAATGAAGAAAGTTTAACGGAATTGGAAAACACTCATAACATCTTCAAACAAATTAACACAGCAATTTTTTGCAGAGAAAGTGATTAATTATAATATTAATTGTAAATTCCTTTTTTTGTCTTCTTCTCAATAGAGGTTTACCATGCAAATAATAATGTTCAGCAGTGAAATAGCACCTTTCTCCAAGACCGGGGGGTTGGGAGATGTCGTCGGGGCATTGCCGTCGGCTTTACATGACTTAGGTCATGAGCTTGCTGTAGTGACACCTTTTTATCGCGAAGTGGCAGAAAACGCTGAAAGTAACGGGATAGAACTTAAACCTATCAATGAAGGGTCATTTAACGTACCGATCGGCGATGATGAACGTACCGCCTGTTTAATGGAGGCGTATTTACCCCATTCTGATGTTAAAGTGTATTTCATCGGGAATGATTACTATTTCGACCGTCCCGGTTTATATATTGACCCTCAAACCGGTCAAGACCACCAGGATAATAGCGAAAGATTCATTTTTTTCTGTCGTGCGGCGATGGAGACATGTATTAAGCTTAACCTTCAACCGGACATTTTCCACGCCCATGATTGGCAGACGGGATTGATACCGGTATATCTTAATCACATGTATCGGTCAGAATTCCCCCGTGCTGTTTCCGTGTATACAATTCATAATGTTGCCTATCAAGGTGTTTTCTGGCATTGGGATATGGCAATGACTGGTCTGCCGTGGGAATTGTTCAACTGGCGACAGCTCGAATTTTATGGTGATCTTTGCTTGCTGAAAGGCGGGACGGTTAACGCCAACGGTATTACAACCGTCAGCAAACACTACGCCAGGGAAATCCAGTCTGAAGATTTCGGCATGCGGCTCGAGGGAGTCTTCCAGGAAAGAAATAATGTGCTCAAAGGAATTGTCAATGGAGTGGATTATTCAGTTTGGAATCCGGAGACCGATACCTTGCTGCCTGCTAATTTCAGCCCCAAAGACCTTTCCGGTAAAAGTAAGTGTAAATCGGAACTGCAAAAGGAATTCAACCTGCCTGTCGAAAAAGATACTCCGTTAATTGGGATGATTGGACGGCTTGTCCATCAGAAAGGATACGATTTGATAATTAAAGAGATGGAGAGGATTGCAGAACTGGATGTTCAGTTAGTGCTGCTGGGCAAAGGCGACCGGCGTCTGCATGATATGCTAAAGAGCGCGGCCGCTGCATATCCTGATAAATTTTCAGTAAGTTTAGGGTTTGATGAACGATTAGCCCATCTTATCGAAGCCGGCAGCGATATGTACCTTATGCCCAGCAGGTTTGAACCCTGCGGTTTAAACCAGCTGTACAGCATGAAATATGCAACTATCCCCCTTGCATCCGCTACCGGCGGTTTGGTCGATACCGTCATTGATTACGTGCAGAATCCATCGGATGCCACCGGTTTCCTTTTTCGTCCCGATGATCCTGCCGATATGGCCGATACTCTGCAGATGGCTTCCGATACCTTCAAAAATCAAAGTGATGAATGGGATAAGCTGATCTCCAATGCAATGGCCGCCGATTGGTCCTGGAAAAGAAGTGCTCTGGAATATGTTGATTTTTATACATCGCTGCAAATAGGAAATTAATATGTCATTCAATTCCCATAAAGCTTTGTATACCGGTCATTATCATCTGCGCAGATAGAGCGGACAATATAAGTCCGGTAAGTTTGCTGAGAACATTTATCCCTCGTAAGCCCAGGATATGACGTATGTATGAGGCGGAGAAAAGAATGATACCGATACATGCCACGGCACTTAGCAGGGCAATGCTCCCGATCCCTTTAGCTGTGGCACTATCCAGTTCAACTCCCATCACCAGCAATGCCCCCATCGTTGCCGGGCCAACGATGATAGGTGTAGCGAGAGGGACTACAGCAATATCACTGCCGTCTTCCGGTTGGGAACTGCCCGATTTGCCGTGCACAAGATTGATACCGGAAAGGAACAAAAGTGCTCCGGCTCCAACCCTGAAAGAATCCAGAGTAATACCGAATAGCGAAAATATCTGCCTGCCGGCGAAAAACAGGATAAGGGATAATATCGCAACGGATATAGTGACGGTTATCGCCATCTTCTTTCGTTTGCGTTCTTCCATTCCATATGTCATGCTCAGGAACATAGTGAGCCCGAAAGAAGGTGTCATAACAAAGAAAAATTTCAGCCAAATACTGAGAAAAAGCATCATGATTGACGATTATCCCGAAAAAAGTTTTTATTTGCCTTGAAAAGCAAGTTTATATTAAAATAATTCATCGGTCTTCGGATTTGAATATTTATTACAATTCTATTCGATAGAAGTTATTCTTTCAAACTTCATTATTGCAATGACCGCCAATGCTATGCAAGGTGACCGTCAAGAGTGTTTAGGGCCGGAATGAATGACTATGTGACAAAACCCACTACACCCGATGAATTGAGGCAAAAACTTTAAGAATGGATATACCCGGTACGAGCAAACGAAAATCAATCCTCATTGTAACCTTGGTGCTATTTTGTCATTTAACTTTATTATCATGCCAAACCCCGCCACCCGCATGTCCTTTGCCAAAGCCCGTCTATAGTGATTTGCCCCGCTGGCGCGGGTTTAACCTCCAGGCAAAATACCATAAAGAGTGGACCAATGAACCTTTTGAGGAAAAGAACTTCCGCATAATTTCAGAACTTGGTTTCAACTTCGTCAGACTGCCGATGGATTATCGTATATGGATCGTTGACGGAGATTGGCTGGAGTTTGACGAGGGCGAACTTTTGGATATTGATCAGGCGATCGTATGGGGCGTGAGGCATGGTATACATGTCTGCTTGAATTTCCACCGCGCCCCGGGCTATACGGTCGCAACTCCACCCGAGCCGGTTTCTCTCTGGGAATGCCAAGAAGCCCAGGATGTCTTCGCAGAACACTGGAGGATGTTTGCTGAACGGTACCGCGGGATACCCAATAGATATCTCAGCTTTAACCTTCTGAACGAGCCGGCAAGAGTTGATGAAGCGACTTATATCCAGGTGATGACAAAAGCTATTGAATCCATCAGAGAAGTGGATGAAAACCGGTTGATAATTTGTGACGGGCTTGATTATGGGCGCAGGCCGGTTAGAGAATTGGCCAAAATGGAAGTTGCACAGTCAACGCGCGGGTATTATCCACACAACATCTCACACTACCGGGCACCATGGGTTGACCGCAGCGAAACATGGCCTGTGCCGGTTTGGCAAGGCGGTTCTGCATCCGGCTACTTATACGGGCCCAACCGCCCTGAGCTGCACAAGCCTCTGGTCATTAAAGGAGAGGAAGAGCAAGTAGAAACATTGATTCTGGAAGTAATGAAAGTGTCGGATAATGCTGTTATTTCAATCAATATAGACCATTCGCCGGAGTTCACAAAAAAGATAAACCCAGGTCAAGATTCGACATTCCGTACAGATGTTGAGTTCAAAGAGGAATGGGGTATATATCAGGCGGACTATGATCGGTTGCCGATTGAAATTCCGGTGCATGACAAATTTTCAAAAATTACGGTGTGGCTTGAAAGTGGGGATTGGGTTTTGCTTTCCGGCCTTTCAGTCGTTTCTTATTCCGGGGAAAAGTTCGACTATGGTTTGGAAAATCAATGGGGCTTACATTCACCTGTCTTGCGGTATAGTCCTGAAAGCGGCAGTAACGGAATGTTTCAGCTAAAGGACTTTAAAGGCAGAGAACGGTTGTGGGCGGAAAGCGTTGAACCCTGGCTGCGACATGGCCAAGAGCATAATTTTAGCGTTCTGGTTGGTGAATGGGGCGCGTATAAATACACCCCGCACGAAGTGATGCTGGCATGGGCCGAGGATAATCTTAGAAATTGGAAAGAAGCCGGCTGGGGATGGGCACTATGGGATTTTAAGGGCCCTTTCGGCATTTTTAACAGCGAAAGGGAAGATGTAGATTACGAAAAATACCAGGGGTACAAATTAGACAGGAAATTTTTAGAACTGCTCCAGCGTTATTGAGCGGCCTTTTCCCCGAACATTCCATAAACCAACGACATATCCTGGTGTTCTCCAATGAATTTAAGGTGTATAGCGTAAAAATTTTTGTCAAGCTTTTTACCTAAAAAGCGGAGCGGCGTGTGACATTTGCCACATATGCACCACTGAAAAAGCGTGAAATGTTCGGTTTTACCTGTTTATTCCTTCCCGGAGGGAAATTATGGAATTTGCGCCCTCTGCAAATGTTGCATGGGGGGCGGGAAATTAAAAGGAATACCGGGATTGTAAATTACGTGAATAACCTTACAGCGCAAATTCCTCATAATGTTTGTGACATTTTAGTTCTTTTAGGTTATAGTGTAATATGAGGTGCTAAATTCGGCGCCTTGCCTAATCACTGAAGACAGTCTATGGGTTTGGCCGAAAAGGTGCTGGAGGAATGTATGGCAGGCATCTTGCCTGTCCAAAGCGCACGCAGGGATGCGTGCTATACAAATGACAGCCATTCTTGCTACACTATACAGGGCTTATGTTGCACCTTTTCGGCCAAACCCCATGCCTGCAATCGGGTAAGTAAACTAAAAATGACTAAAAAGCGCAAATTTTTCATGTCTCAATTGAAAGCACTCGGGTGTGCTGAACTTCCAGAGCAGGTTTTCGTTGGAAAAGAACTTTTTGAACTCCGAAAAATTTATAAACATTCTTTTGCCGTCGCTGTTGGGCTTTATGAGAAAAATGAGGATCGTGTGATAGTCAAACTGCACAGACAAAAGCATTTTTTCGGGATTCCTCTAAAGTGGATAGGAGAGTTTATGGCGCGGTATGAGAGTGCTGTTTTGAAACATTGCAGCGGCATCAAAGGGGTCCCCCAATATCGCGAATCGGCGCTCACTACAGCAGTAGCTCATGATTATATTCCCGGCGATTCATTGTCCTCAGAAAATAATGTGAATCTACGGTTTTTCGAAAACCTGTTTCACCTGCTCGACCGCATACATGAGCGTGGCGTAGCTTATGTTGATATGGAAAAGGCCGAAAATATTCTGAAAGGCACTGACGAGCTGCCATATTTTTTTGATTTTCAGCTTGCCTTTTTCTGGCCGGACGACATGCCGCTGGGGCAATGTACCGGTGTCAGGCTTTTGCGGAAATGGCTGCAGGACTGCGATCGTTACCATGCGTACAAGCATCTCAGGAGGATGCGCCCCGACTTGCTGTCAAATGAAGAGTACAGGTTCTCTCTGAAGAAACCATGGCTCGTGATAGTTGCCAACGCCGTATTCAAGCCTATGCAAATCGCACGCAAAGCCTTGCAAAAGCTTCGTAAAATAAAAGATAAAAGGTTAATTAACAATGATTAAACCACTAAAATTAAAACCCCACTCAGTGCTTAAACCCTGGGGAGTTATTCATCATGCGGTTGAAAATATAACCGGCATATCGGTCGGATTGGGAGAACTTTGGCTCGCTTCCGCGCAAAAGGGAGAAGGCAATGTTGCTAACGATGTGCTTAATTCTGATTTTGATGGCGACCTTGCCGCTCTGCTTTCCGAGGCCGATAATCAGGCAAAACTGGAAAAATGGCTCGGTTCAACCCCGGCCGGTTTGTTGAAAAACTCTGATTATCGGGGGAAAACTGAAGCCTGGGTGGTGAGAGATGCTGCCGGCATGGCAGGTTTTGCCGCCGGGCCGGCTGACGAACAGGCGAAAGCCCGATTGAAATCCTTACTCACCGGCCCGGGGCTGACTCCGGATGTCAGGGACTGGGATGCGCACGTGCGTGAACTCTTTGGGTTGATTACTCCGGTTCAGCCAGGTGACGCGTTTTTAGTGCCCGCCGGCACTTTACATACGATGTTCGCGCTCGGAGGTGACAGCCGGCTGATCGTTGATGAAATTCAACAGGGCTACGGCTCGGGACTGCTCCCCACTCTTTCGAAAACATTGCTTGTTGAAAACAGCCTGCTCAGCGTACAGGTTCACCCAAATGATGAGACTGTCCGTCAGTCTGCGTCCGGTGAGTTGGATATAGCACAGGATTTACAGGCCAACCCCACAGTACGTGTTTATGATTTCGGTCGCCGGCCGGGGGAATATCCGGATTTGGGCTTCAAATTGACGGATACGGAGGCGGGGCTGCGTTCTATACCTACCGTTACAATCGAGTCTGAAGGAAAGGCCGTCGAGTTCCTGGTCGCCTGCCGGCAGTTTTTCATGAATAAAATAAGTCTGGAGAAAAGTGCGATAATGGCCGCTGCCAAAGACCTGCCAGTTTTCGGAAGTTATCGGATACTCCATGCAACTAAAGGAGAAGTCGAAATAAAAACTTCAGCGAATACGGTCATGCTTTCAAAGGGAGAAACGGTATTTGTCCCGGGCGAAGCTGAGCCGGAATTGGAATTACGCAGCAGGGCCGGGGCCAAACTGTACGACCAGGGAGTGCCTGATCTGGGTTTACTTCGCTCATGGATGATCGAACATGGCCAAATGGCTGATGTAACGGAATCATTTTTGAAACCTCCCCGGGCATAAATCGCCTCTTTACAAAGCCCTCAGTGGTTGTAGATGCCTAAAAGCTTGGCCGAAAGGTGCAACATGATCTGTGTAAGCTAGTGGCATAGACCACTAGTGCTTAGTTGCATAAGTCCGAATAATGTTGTAGTTTTAGTACCTTCATTGTGTTTTTAGGCTAATCATGATAACCACGGGGACAAGCCCCGTGGAGTCTCCCTGTTGTTGGCGTTGTGTTTACCTGATAGTCAGTCATGCAAGCCACGGGCACAAGGCCCGTGGGGGAAGCGAATCTCATAGAAGGGGTCAAACCTCCACGGGGCTTGTCCCCTTGGGTCAAACGACTGACCACCAGAAAAAA
>PUNP01000625.1 GCA_003551785.1 Candidatus Brocadiaceae bacterium
AATTTACTGCGTAAAATCAAGCTCTTATTTTAGCGCTTATGGGGCTTGTCCCCGTGGTTATAACGACTGAACACCAGAAACGAATTGGCCCCAAAAATAATTCCCCACGGGGCTTGTCCCCGTGGAAGAAATGACTGAAGGATTGGTACTGCGGTCAGTATAGTCCCGCTACCAGCCCTTGATTTTTGATATTTATGATTTCGAATATTGTCATTTATTTGGAACTTGTCATTTTGAATTTGAAATTTACGTTCCTTGGACATTTGATATCGGATATTTGTCTTTCTTTGTACATCCTTAATTTGTTAACGATGTACGGAATCTAAGCGCCTAATGCACAACATCCTCATCACGCATCAGTTCAAAATCCAACTGCGCCCCGCGCTCATGACGTCGCATCTCGGCGAAATGCTCCATGAGCGGATCGCGCAGCGTGCTGTCGGTCGGATCGATATAAGGCCCGCCTTGGCCGGGATAAGGGCGGCGCAAACGCATCTGGTCCAGCAGATAACTCCTGACGCGGCTGGGCGGATAATCCTGGTCATAGCTCCCAAAAATATCACTAGCCCATCCGGAAACATGCCCGAAATGTCGGTGATGCCCCCACCAGGAGGGCAAATCCCTCTGACGTGTACGAACGAGTCCGCCCGGCGAGCCGTAAGCGATACGCTGCATTAGCCAGCCGGTGCCTGACTGGGCATTGATGCCCGCTAAATCCCGCATATCGGCATCGAGCAGCTGTCGGTTAAAGGGAACCAAAGCGGCGTCCCAGTATGACCAGCTGCCGCCGGAGTTGACCATATACAGGTTCCACATATTGTCGTCGAGCCATTTATCACGGTCGCCGCTTTCAACGGCTGGGTTGGAGAAGAACCACCCGTCCTGCATCGCGCCGGGTTCGGCGGGCCGGTTATCATCTTCCATCAGTACCGGTCGGGCAGCAGCGACGGCAAAGTATCCCCACGCGGGCCTGACCCTTTCGCCGCGTTGACGCGGCGTGCCGCCACGGCCTTCCATAACGCCCCGCATGCCCGGTTCAGGGTCGTGCAGCAGGTATTCGACCGGTCGGTCGGGATAGTCACCTGTGCTGCGCCGAAAATGTGACTCGCGCGGACGCCAGACACCAACAGTTACGCCATGTTTGAGAAATTCTTCATTCAGCACAAGCGGCTTGTAATCATCATCCCCCAGAAAGCTTAAATCAACATCCGGCAGTTCAGTGTGAGTACTGCCGATGAGTTCATCGGCGCAGACCAGAACGTATCCTTCTCCCTCACACGTGAGGCATTCGAGGGGGACGGCATCCTCATCTTCGCTCAATGGGGGTAATAAGCCGTCGGTGCAGTAAGGTTCCCAACATTCCCTTATCTGGTGATAGCTCGACCTGCCGGACATATCAAAGGGATAGTTGAAATCATCATCGGATACATTGCGCAGCAGCGAAGACCAGGAAGCGCGGGATATATCGAGCCAACCGTCTTCCAATGTCGTTTCATCCTCCAGATACATCCAATGGGGCAGCACACTTGGATCAATCCATCCGTCTGCGTTTGTGGGCGAGCCGCCGATAACCTGATGGGAGGTGAGACGGATATTATTGCTTTCCCTGCGCAGCCGCCCGCCCTCTTCCTCATATTCGTACAGCCAGCGGTTCCCTGAGAGCGGCGTGAGCCGGTGCTGCCACCAGTATTGTTCAATGGGATCGAAATGCGAACGCCAGAGCCCGTTCTCACGGTTAGTCCAGAGCCTCTCGCCACGTCTTCTGAACCCGGCCCTTCCTTCCTGAACTCTGACATGCACTCTATTGATTGTGGCAGTAAAATAAGTGCTTCCCTCCCGGAGATGAACACGTGCCCAACGTTCGCCGGCGGCATTCACCAGGTCTAAATGAGCAGGGTCCAGCACTCTAATTTCCGCCTGGCCGGGCAAAGGGATAACAGGATCAATAATAATATCGACATCAACACCGTCAATATCAACGCTCGTCGGGGGCAATGCACTAAAGTCACTGTCCCGGGGCTCCCAGTTTTCATCGGAACCGTGCGGGGGAAAAGCCACCTCAAGCGTATCGTCCCGGAATCTGGCGAACATGGTATTGTCCGGCCATTGCCCGTCAGTATTAATAATCTCCCGATACCCGTTATGCTCTACGACCTCCACATTTTCCGGCCCCCAGCTGACGATCTGGAAGTCCTCCGTTTGCTGGAAATAGGCGGATTCACCCGTATACAGATCTTCCCAATACCACCTTCGGTCTTCCATGTTGACAAACAGGTAGCGTGAGGAATCGGTGCCCCGCTGCCATTCGACAATCCAGGCGCGCTTGAATTCCGCAGGGAAAGAGGATAAGCTTGCATAATTTAAAGCTTCGGAATGGGAAATCCGGCAGACTCTGATCATTTCACCACCACCCTCGATAATCCAGCAGTTTTCGGCCGGGCGCTCGGCTCTGACCTGCCGATATTGGTCATCACGCGGCAGCCATCGTGAAGCGGGAAAGACGGAAGCGTATTTAGCGCCCTGCCGGGTAGCCGTTCGATACACCGCCTCTGAAGCCAACGTTGGTGTAAGAACGGCGATAGCACCCTGGAGCCTGGAAAGACTTCGTGTCCATTCACCGGCGGCGTTAATCCACGATTCCGCCTGCTCGGAGGCTTCGCTGTACCGAATATCTGCCCGGTTTATTCCGACATTACGAATAGTATCGGAGGGATCGCGCATCTGCGGCTGGTCGGCAAAATCCTGCATACGTTCCTCTAACCGTTCCTGAAGCTCTGCAATTCGTTCGTTATTAATCTCTAATGTCGTTTGAATCGCCACAAGGCGCTGCTGCAGCGTCTCACGCCTGCTCTCATCAAGGTCGGGGTCCTGAAGTTCAGCGTTTATTTCATCAGCAATCTCACTCAGCCGCCGGTTTTCCGCCTCTCTTTCGTTGATTTCACTGTTCTCCGGCATTGTTTTAAGTCTTAATTCCTTCAGCGTGCCGTACATATAGACATCGGCGAGGTACCTGAGCGATTTCCCCCTAATCTGCGCCATCGCCGTATTCGTAGCGGCGAGCAGGTTCAGCGACTCGCTTTCGACGGCGGCTGCTGCATAGGCGGCCGAGTCGGCGGCATGCTGCATCTGAACGCGACGCGCCGTGACCCTGCCCACACCGAGCACCATCGCGCCGAAAAACAGGATGATGAAGACGCTCAGCACGCCGAATATCATCGACTGCCCGCTTTCCTCATAAATCAAATTCGACAATTTTTCGTGGAGAAATTTTATCATAATATCATTCCCGCCGCCCCGGCCTGGCCGCGCGCGCGGTGCTGCGCAGGCGCATGTGCGGTGCACGTATTTGCCAGATACCGTAGCGACTTTCGTGATCGGCCTCGCGTGAACCCGGCTGGTTTCCGCCCGCACCGATGCCGTACTCGATATCCGCCGGCGAGCCGCCGACGACATTTCCGAACAGAAACCCGACCACCGGCAGGCTGAGCTCGAAATAATGCGTCACGGTCGCTTCCACTTCATTAGCATCCAGTTGTTCTAATGATGAGACGATAGTCTTGAGGCGATTCGAGACGGCGGATTTGGGCAGTTCGCCCCAGCCCGGCAGTTCAATAACGCCGGTGCGCAGCTCAGAAGGATTGATGCTTGCGCCGCGAACGGTGGTGCCGGTAATAGGCGTGCAGATCAGCGCCGCCGCACGATGCGCACGCGTCTGGGCGTCCCGGGGGGATTCCGCGACGACGGCTGCACGGGCGGCCTTGTATGCAGAATAAGTTACAACTTGTTGTCCCACATATATTAATGCGAGCTGCATGATCGAGAGCATGACGAGCAATTGCAGTGGAAAGGCGATAGCAAATTCCACAATGGCCTGCCCGCTTTCATCTTTTGAAAACGAATGTCGCGGGGAAAAATCATCGTGTGTTTTTTTCAAGATATTTACTTTTAATCTTGATGTTTTCACCTGATACCCCTTTCTATAAAAAAAAATATTCTGTGAACCACGTTTACGTTATCACCACCGTGCCCTGTGCCGGTGGAATAATGATTCAGAGCTACTTGATGATTTCTCATACCGTATCCGCCCAGCCCGGCCTTTCCGGCGTTTGCATTGTCATTTATCGTTTATCTCAAAATATAAGCGCAAACGCCGGGTTGGGCGGAGACACGGCGGAGCGTATTGTGTATGCCCGCTGTAGCTGCACTCTCTACGAAAACCCCGCTCGTAGTGGACGCTTTCAAGCGTCCCAGGGTGTGCGTAGCAATTTTCGGACTCTGTAGCCTTTAATAGGGCACACTACGAACCTGTTGCAACCTGTTCGTGAGGGTATAGCTGCGATCATCATCCCACCGGCACAGGGTACAGTAGTGATGATTTACACGTATTTTTCGCCCTATAGGGGCGCGGTTACCCGTTATGTATTGGCAATGATGCGCTTGTCGGTCAGACCTCTATAGGAAACATGCGGTTTAAACAGCAGTTCTTACTTCAAGGACAAACCAGGCAATCATCGTGCCGGCCGCAATAGCACTGCCATAGGGAATAGTGAGTCCAGTCGTGTTTTTTCCTTCGGCATCATCATCTCCATCGTTGTCCACCCGCCCGGTGGTAACCGCAAATTTAGCTGTTGATTTTACCCCTTCAATGAAGCGCCCTTTCCATATAAAGAGCAGCACGGCCATAAATGCTCCAATGAGCGTGCTGTAAAGCAGGGCATAGACGGTGAAATAGTTATACAAACCTCCTATAGCGCCTACGGCCAGCATAAGCTTCACATCACCGGCGGCTATACCGCCCCTGATATACGGCCATATAAAAAGCAGCATAACGATACCCATAGCTGCAAGCGAGCTGACCAGAGATATGCCGATCACCCCGTTTTCATAAACTCCACCCATCGTATAGACGGTTAAGAGCCCGAGAAAAATAGCAGGGAATGTTACAGCATTATAAATCTTTCCTTTCGCTAAATCGGTGTACGCACAGGAAACGACCAATGCAGCCAGTAATATATGTCTTATGATATTTAGTGTTTCCATGATTATCGGTAGTCAAGCCTCCAACTTCTTGACTTCTTCAGCACTCAAACCCGTCAGTTCCGCTATTTTTTTCGCTTCCATACCTTCTTTTTTCAGCTTGCCGGCGAGTTCATGTATCGTTGCTTCACGTCCGTCTTTACGCCCTTCTTCACGTCCTCTAACTAAACCGCTCCTCTCACCTTCTTTCCTTCCTTCATTCCGTGCAGTATCCAGCACACTCTGCATATCTCTGTATATTTTAAGGTTTTCCTCATACTCGCGAAGCTCCTGCTGGTTGAAACCCGCGATCTCGGCCTCGCCCAGCACTTTGCTGAATATCTTCTCCTGGAGCTTGGCAGGACGGCTCTTGAGTTCTTCGAGGTTCTTTAGCAGGTAAAGCCATTTGTCAAAATGACTCTCACACTCCTCCAAATCCTTATCGAATTTGGGCATCTCAAGGTAAAGAAACGTCAGCTTGTCGTAAAAAACTTCATGAGTGTCAATATCCGACAGCTTAATGCGGTAAAAGTATTTATCAGGTTCCGCTTTATCTTTCTCAAACACAAAATCAAGTGAAAGGATTTATATATTTCCCTGCCATGCCATTAACCTCATGGTAAAGCACACGAGTTGTTAAAGTAAGTGACTACGCCAATTCGGGGACTATCGCCCCGAATTGATGGCGCCTGTCGGCGCAGTACCGCAAAACGCCGAGATTAATGAGAAATCAATCGTTAGTCGTAAGTCGCTTGTCGATAGTCCTTTGGTTCCAGAGCCATTAACGCCACAGACAAGAATGTCTGTGTTACATACCGACAATTTGTCTTTTTTCTTTTCCCGCAAAGCGACAAAAAAATGTTAGATTGACTTAGCTAAGGACCTATGCATTTTCAAAGACTCTGCTCTGAAAATGGCTCGTTTCCCGGCGAGTTTTTGTTGGCAAAGTGTGGACAATTACCGGTTTCCAGCCCGGACAATGCGGGGCACAGGGCAGCGTCAGTTCTCGAAGGCATCCCGAAAATCCATATCTACCGCATCATCGTCGCTGTGGTCCTCGACGGTGACATCATCCTGACCGGCCAGCCGGCGGGTGGCGGCGCCGAAAAGTTCGCGCACCTGATTACCGAAGAGCAATATTACAGCAATACTGCCAAGAGCCACAAGCCCCAGTATGATGACATACTCCGTCGTTGTCTGCCCTTTACGCCCCATCTCTTTAATTTTCTTCAACAACTTTCGCATCACATATCTCCTGATTAAGGTAAAGCTATCACATTGACAATATCTTCATAATAACCTATTATACCCTGTTCAAATGCAAAAAGAAAGGTTAGTAAAGTCACCGCCCCAATAAGTACGGTAAACCATACCAATACTGCGTATTCTGAAACGGTCTGGCCAGACTCATCGCGAATGAAATCCTTGCCTTTATTTCTACCTTTCTTTAGCATAATATTATTATAACACAGAGCACTGGTCTGTCAAAACATTTCTGCAACTCATCAACTTAATATGGCGTTGGCCCTTAACCTTTTGCACCAGCCTCCAAGCCCATTCGCTGTTGCTCTTTTATGCTTAAAACCTCAACGTTCTACTTTCTACATCCCACTTCCCACTTCCGACTTTCCATGTTCCGTTCATCCTGTCCATCCTGTCAAAGTAGGGACTCAGACCGGCACTCCATCGCCGCCGGTAAAGACCTCACAGAGCCGCTCGAACTCTTCGTTATCATCGAACTTAATGATGATTTTCCCTTTTTTACCATTACTTTTGATTTCCACATCGGCATGCAGCGACTCCGAAAGCACGGCTTGCAGGCGTTGCGTGTGCGGTGAAGGTGTGTTGGCCTTGCGGGTGGAGGCACCTGTGTTTTCTGCCCCCACCTCCGCTGCAGCCCGCTCAGCCGCCCGCACACTCATCGCTTTATCGACGACCTTGCGCGCCAGTGCTAAGCGTCCGGACTCGTCGTCGACAGATAATATCGCGCGCGCATGGCCGGCGGACAAAGTTCCACGTGAAACCATCTCGCGCACCTCATCGGGCAGCTCCAGCAGCCGGATCAGGTTCGTCACCGTTGACCTTTTGAGTCCGATCTTCTCCGCAGCTTCCTGCTGCGTGACATCCAGTTCCTCGCACATGCGCCTGAGCGCGTTAGCTTTTTCAATGGCGTTCAGGTCTCGACGCTGCACGTTTTCGATCAGTGCAAACTCGATCATCTGCTCATCAGAGATATTCTTCACTAACGCCGGTATTGTCTCCAGTCCCGCCATCCGCGCCGCACGCAGGCGTCGCTCGCCCATGATCAGTTCATACATGCCATCATCGGATGGGCGAACCGAGACCGGCTGAATCACTCCTGCGCTGATGATCGAGTCGGCCAACTCCTCAAGACCCGCCTTGTCCATCACCTGGCGAGGCTGATACGGGTTCAGGTCGATCTTTGCCAGCGCTATCTCATCAACACCGTCGCTTCCCGGCTCTTCTCCTTCGGTTTCGGCCTCAGGCGATTCAGTTCCTATAAGTGATTCGAGCCCCTTGCCGAGCCTTCTCTTTTTGACTGCCATTTTTCATTCTCCTGCTGTGCTAAAGTTTGGTTGGTAATAGAAATCTTCATTGTGTTTTTAGGCTAATCATGATACCCACGGGGGCAAGCCCCGTGGAGGAGGCAAATCTCAACGAAGGGTTCAAACCTCCACGGGGCTTGTCCCCATGGGTCGAACGACTGACCACCAGAAAAAAATGGCCCCACAAAATGATCCCCCATGGGGCTTGCCCCTGTGGAAGAAATGGCTGCCTGCTTGGTACTGCGGTCAAGACAGCCACGCTGCCAGCCTTTGATTTTTGATATTTAGGATGATGTACGGAATCTAATCGCATCATAGCCAATACGTAACGATCTACCGCGCCCTTTCAGGGCGCAAAATACGTGTGAATCAACATCCTCGGGTTGAAACCCGAGGCTACCGAACTTTGCCCCGTTCGGGGCAAGGCTTCTGTTTTCGCCCCAGCTGACCATCCGCCACACCGGCCTTTTTTTGCCGATGAGGCGAATATTTGCCGGCCAATACTCCGCGTTCCACGTGGAACGTCTCCAGTCCCGCTTCCCCGCATCACTCAGAGGGTAGTTCTCCGTGCTGCTTGAGCAGTTTGGTCAGTGCGCTGTGCAGCTGGGCCGCGTTCTGCATGCTCATGGCCACCTGCGTGTCCACTTTCAGTTCCTTAACCGGCGGAAACGCCTGGCCAAAACTGAGAAACGCTTCACCTTTCCTGGCGCTCAGCGTGCAGAAATTCGCATACTGGCGTTTTGCGTCGTCAAAATTTACCTTTATCTTCCTGCCTTTGCCTTTCTCCCCCTTTCCGCTGTTTTCGGGGATTAAATTGTCAAAAAAATCGTCTCCAAGCTCTTCCGGTTCATATGGTTCTTCCGGCATAGTCATCTCTCCTGTAAATTTAATGTAATAAAATAGCCATTCGCTTTCATACTATTCTAAGATAACGTATTTTTCTCCCGCAAGCAAGTGGAAGGTAAAAGGTGATAGGTAAAGACTGAGCGGTGATGGAGGTTTTTGAAGGTGAAGATGAAGTTATTTTATATTTGTGTTATGGTGTCGTTTTCATTGATTGCTCCACATCCCGGGGAATCGCGCTAAAAGTTTTTGGCGAGCTTTTTTCACTTTCGTGTTATATTCGTGCAATTGTAGCGTTTTCAGGGGTCTTTACATTTCTCAGCTATATTAACGTTCAATAGGGAATCGCG
>PUNP01000541.1 GCA_003551785.1 Candidatus Brocadiaceae bacterium
ACGGACTTTAAAACATTTATTGTATCGGGGCCGATGCACGGGATATCGAAGCGGGGGTCGTGGTTATGCTTGGCGACCTTTACAGCAACGATCCCCCCCCCCGCAAGCTCACCTGCACGCCGCAAAGTCGCATCAGTACCGTCGACACCTTCAACAGCGATAACCGCACCGTCTTTGAGTGTAATCGACTGGCCGATTTGCATGGCGGCGATTTGTTTGATCATTGCCCAGCCGGAAAAAATATCATTCCATTGACGGTCGGTAGGTTCAGTATTGGTTAGCGTACCCTGCGGGGCGAGAAGTTGAGGGCAATAAAGTATGGAACTACGAATTTCTATTCCCTCTTTAGTAAATTCTTCAGCCAGCGCCCCCAATAAATCGTGGTCGTGCCTGGAGTACTGTGAGAACCAAAATTTCAGTGTTCGGGTATCCGGTAGGTGACGAAGGATGTTCGGGTACATTTTTGTTTTTTTAATGCCCCCGCACATAACAGCGTTACAAATGCCTTCATTATGGAAGATTTCGATCCATTTCCCCAGTTTACCTATCCCGGTCCAATAGATGGAGTCAACATGCTTTTCCAGCTCGGGTGCACACTCCCCCTTAATCGCAACAGCCGCCACTTCGATTCCATTTTCATGCGCGCCTTTAGCGAAACATATTGGTAATAATCCGCTTCCTGCTAAGAGGCCAATTTTCCCGGGATAAATTGTATTGTTACCCATGCGTCGTCACTTGTGAACTCATATAAAAGCCACCTTCAATCAACTGACAATATCAACGAGCTCGATCTCAAAAGTAAGATCTTCACCTGAAAGCGGGTGATTAGCATCAACAGTTATACTTTCCTCGTCAACCTCTGTTATAACGACGTTGAGACGCTGTCCATTTTGCTGCTGCATCTGAAGACGCTGTCCCACCTCAGGGTCGATTTCGTCGGGCAGGTTGCTTTTTTCGACCGAGGCCACCAGATCATCACGCCTTTCACCGTAAGCATCATCACAAGGTATATTCTCAGTGCAAGTATCGCCGGGGGTCATGCCCTTAACAGCATTCTCGAATCCGGGAATGATTTGCCCTTCCCCCAGTGTAAATTCTAAAGGCGCCCTCCCATGTGAATCATCAAAAACATCGCCATTGCTCAAAGTTCCTTTATAATGCACTTTCACAGTATCGCCTTCTTTCGCTTGAGTCATGAACATCTCCGATCTAAAACAAAAACTTTTGACCTTCTCCCATTATAATTGAATCAGTCGTATTTTACAAAGTCAGGGAGTTTGAAAAGATTTTAATTTCATTAAAATTATATGTAACGTTTTGCTTTTCCGATTCATTCGTGATATGCTTTGACCTTAACAGGACTGAACATTCTGGCAAGCCGGTAGCGAATCTCTTTGCGCTGTTTATCCTCTAAGCCCTCGCATTCACTAAGCATCTCCAAAGGCGCCTTCACCTGCAATATGCCCGTTCGGAGTCCCTGAAACAGAATTTCCACTGCCTTTTCACGCATGCGTATAACTGTCGGTTCCTGTGAGGGCAGCGATTCATTAGCTGCTATTGATCCAATACTTTCTAAAATTGCCGCCCGGCGTTCACGGTCTTCTTCGTATGAATGCTCCCACTCTACCTCAAGCAGTTCGGCTGATTTTAACATTAAGGACCGCATTTTATCACCTTTGTCGGCAACGGAACATATAGTCCCGAGGTTCCTGATTACGCTGTTTTTGTTCATACAATTGAGCAGTGACCACCCCAGCCTGGCCCGCATATCGCTTTCAATGTATCTTGATGCTGACACAGCGCCCATCGCATTGACTAAAGTTTCCACAGCGGCGGGACTCCACACCGTTCGCATATTCGAAACACCCTCCCATAGAACTAATAACCGCTTAACCACTTCCGTGCGCAGTTCAAAAGGTGTTCTTTCACTGACACCGATCCGGTGCATCCCTTTAATGACTGCCGGTATAACTACAGTCTCGAAATCAATAGCGCGGCCAAACTCAAAAACTTTACCATGCTCGGACTCTCGTTCGGTGCCAAGAGCAGCTTGAGTCTGGAGAGTAGCGATATGTGAAAACATCTGAAATACTTCCTTTTGATGCTCAGGCTCGACATTAGGCGATCCAGCCAGTATTCCTATGGATTCTATCAGTTCAAAAGTATATTTTGACTTCCAGACTTTATTTAGCATGAGCTCCAGTATATCCCCTAAATCTTCACCTCCGGTATCGGTGTACCCGCACAGATATGCCAGGGTTATGCAAAAATTACCGTTTTTACTTACTTTTTCTTCAAAAAGCTCCATGCAGAAATCTATAGCCGTTCGTACAGTGTCAGTATCAAGGTTTTCACCTTCATCCTCGGATATTTTACCGAGGGTTAAAAAAATATCAGCGGTTTCTTCACCTTGATAATTATGCCGGAGATAATCTAATATTTCGGGAACCGCTGACTTGCCTATGCTGCGAAGCGAGTAGCAGATGTCCTCACGGGTATTGGACATTTTGAATTCCGATAAGTGTGAGAGCATTTCGCCGGCTGCATCCACTTTAATATCATCGGGTATACGGGGAGAAGAGAAAAGAGTTGTCTCCAAAATTTTACGGCGTGTGCTTCGTTCACCGATTTTCAACAAATTCAGTACTGTCTTTATTGCTTTCGCATATAGTTCCTCTTCAATATCTGAATTATCGAGTAAAGCCTCGATAAGCTCAATCAATTCAGACCTTTCCCTTCCCGAAGTATTGTTGATTTTGTCCAAAACCGCTTTCACAGCCGGACGACCAACCGGAACTAATGAATATTTCAGATAAGTTCGCAGTTCCTGAGGCAGGTCAGGCTCAGTTGATATTTCAACAATATCGCTGCAACGTTCTTGTAATTGGGATTCAGGTAAGTCGAGATGATGGAAAACCCTGAGTAAAAGAGCTTTGACTGCTGCTGATTCTGTACGGGAATATTCTTTGTTAAAATATTCAAATGAGACAGCCTCATCGGCGTTACAGCAAGCTATCATTGCTTTGAATACCGATTTGTGAAGTTTTTTGAAGTTATCCGGCAGCTTTCTTAACGCCAGGCGCAGGAATGCCGTCAGGTTATCCTTGTGATAAGCTAGTGAGTGTGCTCTTTGGCCCATGAAATGAATCAATTCGCTGCATATCTGGACACTCACCGTCCGCTCCAGGACCTCCATCAGAACCGCAAGGACAACACCAATTTGCGCTTCCGCCTTATCATCCATGATATGTTTGATTCGATTAATAGCGCTGAGCGCCACTCTTTCATCCTCCTCGAATACGTCCATAAGAAATTCGCCGATATCCGGATCAAGACCAATACTTTTCAATGCATCAACGGCCTCAAGCCTTACGCATTGATCCGCGGTGCGGTCTGTCAGGACGTTAACAAAGACTCCCGCTTTAGAGCTATAATGCCCGGGAAGAAAAGAGAGTTTGCGTATAGCTTCGATCCGTTCAGTAGATTTTTGAGCGGTGAGGGCTTTCATCTTGAACCTGGAGACATCTTCTTCTGAAAATACTTCATCGGTCTCGCGGCGTGATAAAGAATCCGTTTTTTCAAACAAAGCTAAAGCGGATTCCCCGTTATCAGCAGATTCATCGGATGCTGTATCGGCCAGAACATCATCCTGAAAAGCGATGGTGCGGCTTTCATCGTCATTTTTAACGACAGTAAGCAGTTCTCCCAACGCGCAGTTCTCACGTTCCGCCAGTTCGATCAGCAAATCGGTATCAAGTGACTTCGACTTAGTCAGCAACTCAGGTCTCAACAAGGTTTTAGCAAGCTGCGGCGACTCAGCGGCTTCAAGTAAAACTGTTTCGGTAAAATCAATATTCTTGGCTATCAGAGCCAGAACACGCACAGCCAACCGGCGGTCAAGCCCGTAACTTTCCATTAAAAATTGACGTTTTGTGCTGCGGACTCTTTCCATGATACAATTAATATCTCATTGTGATTTTCTTGCTTTTTTGGTAAAAACTGCTAATTGTCAGTTAAAACCATTATTTTGAGGTAAGGTGACCTGGGGCGTGGCCGAAAAGCGCATCATAGCCAATACGTAACGATCTGCCGCGCCCTTTCAGGGCGCAAAATACGTGTGAATCATCACCCTCGGGTTTGAAACCCGAGGCTACCGTACTTCGCCTCATTCGGGGCAAGGTCTCTGTTTTCGCCCCAGCGGAGCGAGGTTGGGTAGCCCCTGGTTTTAACCAGGGGAATAAATGATGAAAAGATTAATGCGCCCCGGAGGGGCGCGGTTGCAATTAAAGTTGCGGCATTTGCCCATTATTCTTTTCAGCCACGCCCCTGGTGGTTCACTCCGCTACATATTCTCAGAGACTCCTCTCTTAAAATGGGGCAGTTGACAGAACAGCACCGCTTAAAGCCAAAAAAAGTTACACAAGCCTGACTTTTCCTGTTCCTTTTTCAATATCTCCTATAACGACAGGTTTCATTTTAGGACCTGTAAGCATTTTTAGGATGGAGTTGTGATAAAACTCTGAAACAACAGCTGTGAAGCCAATCCCCATGTTGAACGTTCGGTACATTTCTGCATCTTTAACGCCCCCCAATTCCTGCATTAGTTCAAATATCCCTGGAATTTCCCAGCTTTGGGTATTCAGGACGGCATCACAGCCGGGGGGAAGGATTCTCTCTATATTACCTGGAAGCCCGCCGCCGGTAATGTGGGCCAGTCCATGTACCGGTTTTTTGATTTCGTAATAGGTCAGTACCTCGCGCAGAGGTGCGGCATAAATCACGGTCGGTTTTAGAAGTTCGAGACACACGGTATTGCTGATCCCCCAATCCGCCAGATCGTCATCAAGCTCCATTCGGGCATGGTCAAAAAATATCTTGCGTGCCAAGGAGAAACCGTTTGAATGCAGTCCGCTGGAGGGCAGGCCGATGATTTTATCGCCTGGTTCAATGCTGGATCCGTTAATAATACGCTTGCGCTCGATAACCCCAACAGCAAATCCGGCCATATCGTATTCATTGTCGGCATAAAAACCGGGCATTTCCGCCGTTTCACCTCCTAAAAGCGCACAATCACATTGACGGCACCCGTCAGAAATGCCTTTCACTACATCGAAAAGCACCTTTTCGTCGACATTCCCGGTCGCCAGGTAATCAAGGAAAAAGAGCGGTTCGGCACCCAAGGCAACGATATCGTTGACACACATCGCAACCAGGTCTATTCCGACGGTGTCATGTATACCGCTCATAAAGGCCAGTTTCAGTTTGGTGCCCACCCCGTCTGTAGAACTCACAAGAACGGGATGTTTATAATTTCGGCGCCATAACTTTCCCTCAAAATCAACCGAAAAAAGCCCTGCGAATCCGCCCGGCAAATCCACTATCCTGCCGTCAAAAGTCCGCTGCATAAGCCCCTGGATGGAGGAGGCAAATCGGTCACCCTTTTCGATATCCACACCGGCATCGCTGTATGATATTGAGGCCATAAAGAGAAACCCTATTATAAGGTAGTTTACGAAATGCTTTTAACTTTCTCCAGGAAAGCGGAGGCAGTATTTTTAATATCTTCCATATCGCCGTTGGCCAAAGCTTCCTTTTTAACCAAAGCGCTGCCCACACCGCAAGCATCGGCACCCGATTCAAGGAAATCGATGATAGTCTCGAGGTTGACTCCACCGGTCGGCACGATGGAAAGCTGAGGAAGGGGAGCCTTGATTGCTTTTATCAGTTTAGGTCCGCCAAAACCGGCAGGGAATATTTTTACGAAATCGGCTCCCGCTTTATAAGCATTAAAAGCTTCCGTCGGGGTATAAGCACCCGGCATAACGACCTTATCATACCTATGCGCCATATCAATGGTGTCAAAATCAGTGATGGGACTGACAACATATTCGGCTCCACTGAGTATGGCGGCTCGGGCAGTATGAGCATCGACAACGCTTCCGACCCCGATGAGCACTTTATCGCCGAGTTTTGTAGATGCCTTTTCAATTACTTCGAGTGCGTTGGGGGTGGTCATAGTGACTTCTATCAAATCACAGCCGCCCTCCTGTAAAGCCCAGCCGACATCGATTAACTGCTCGGAGTTCTGTGCACGTATAACTGCAATGAACTTCTTATCAATAATCTTTTGAATCTGTTGGTGTCTTCTCATTTGAAATCCTTGTAAAAAAACATGGAAATTAAATAACAGCAGCCATTGAAAATTTAATCACCGATAAGTTGCACGATGAGTTCGCGCTCGCGGCCTCTGATATCGAAATCTATAAAAACAATTTGCTGCCATGTCCCGAGCATGAACCGGTTGTCGTTAAAGGGGATGGAGATTGATGGGCCGATGAGGGCGGCGCGTACATGAGAATGGCCGTTACCATCATGCCAGCGTTCTTCATGGTGATAAGTATGTTCTTTGGATACGTTTTTTTCAAACCAATCTTTCAAGTCCTGAACCAGTCCCGGTTCATATTCGATGGTGGTTAGCGCGCCCGTAGAACCCGGAACGAATATCGTTACTATGCCGTTTTTAATCGATGATTCCGATATCAGATTGGCTGCATCATGGGTTATATCCACGATGGACATCTCTTCCTGTGTTGCGAATTTGATGTTTTTTGTTTCTACCACCATATTTATCACCTGTAAATAATCGGGTTAAAAAATTTATTACTACGTAAGTATTCGGTAAATCACCCAGAAGTTAATTATAGCAGACAGGAATTCGAAAGTCCAATGAACTGTAAAGATTCGCAATATCCCTGACCATCTTTTTATCGCTGAATTTTTCCAGGCAAAACTCCTGTCCATTTTTGCCCATTGCAGCAGCTTTTTCCGGATTATCGGCGAGTTTGACCAGCGCTTCAGCTAAATGATCCACCGCACCGGGAGTTACCAGGTATCCCGTCGCATCGTCATAAACTACCTCCGGCGCCCCGTCACAGTCGAAGCAGACAACCGGTTTTGCGCCTAAAAATGCTTGAACCACCACCCGTGGCAGCCCTTCACGCAGTGATGCATGAGCTATAATATCTGAGGCGGCAATGATACCGGGGATATCGGTGGGCGGAACCAAACCGGTGAAAATAAATGAATCAGAAATGCCCAATTTTCGGGCTTGCATTTCCAAATGTTCCCGTAAAATCCCATCTCCCACCAGCAAAAATTTCACGTTCGGGCAGGCCTTGATTACTGCCGGAGCGGCTTTAAGCAGATATTTGTGGCCTTTCAAATGGAATAGCCTGGCGATTTTCGTAATTACTCTTTCTGATTCCGATAATCCCAACCTCCGACGCCACTTTGAGCGCTCTTCAAAAGAAGCAAGATATGGCTGTATTTCCATCCCACTGTAAATTACGCTATATTGGCCTTTTGATCCGACGCCCGCCGCTATAGCCTTCTGTTTCATAGCGTCGGCAACACAAATGATGTGGTCGCTGCACAATGCCCCGATTTTTTCCAGTTCGATGTACAATTTGTTTCTCCATCCCGCCTGGTAGGGATGAAAAGGCAGACCGTGGATCGTGTGTATTATAACGGGGACGCGTGCAGCCCTTGCGGCAATTCTACCGATAATGCCGGCTTTGGAGCTATGTGTATGGACTATGTGCGGTCGAAATTCACGAATACAGCGCAGCGTTTGTACGAACGCTTTCGGATCAAGCCGGGGCGATAATTCGCGTCGCATTTCGGGCAGAATAATGGTTTTCAAGCCGCTTGCTTTCGCTTTACCTATTAATTCGCCTTCCGGGCCGATGGCGGGGCCGGTCAGGAGCGTTACATCATACCCGTACGTCTCTTGCAGACCAATGCAGGTGAGCAGGGTATTTTCCTGAGCGCCACCTAAAATCATCCGTGTTATAATATGCAGGACACGTTTGCCCATAAATCATGATGAAGATAGTTTTTCGCCGAAATTCCGACAGTTTTCCAAAGTCTTGCTGTCAGGCTGCCATTTACAGGAAATACCTTCAGCGGCGATATCTAATCCCGCTTCCTGGAACCTGCTTTCGGTTTTTTTAACGCCTTCACCGCTCCAGCCATAAGAACCAAAAGAGAAACAGAGTGTGTTTTGAAATTTTAACCCTTTCATCGCCGTGAGGAACCCGCTGACGGATGGTAAAATATCACCGTTGAATGTCGGCGACCCGATGCCGACCCATTTAGCTCTGAATACTTCGACAAGAGCGTCATTGTGGTCTGATACTGCAAGGTCGATGAGTTTATACTGCAATCCGTTTTCCGCGAGTCCATCTCCAATTGCTTCCGCCATCCGTCGCGTAGCGCCCCACATTGTGTCATAAAGCAAAACCGCTCTGTTTTCCGGTTCCTGTCTGGCCCATTGCTGATATTGTTCGACGATTTGGAGCGGTTCATCACGCCACAACACGCCATGGCTGGGCGCTATCATCTCCACCGGCACGTTTAAATCAAGCAGTTCCTGGATTTTTTTCGTGACCAGCGGGCTGAACGGGGTGAGGATATTTACATAATACTTTAAAGCTTCTTCGTACAATTCCTTATTATCGACCTGGTCGTTGAATCTATAGGCACTCGCATAATGTTGACCGAACGCATCATTAGGCATTAAAATTTTACTTTCATTCAGGTAAGTGAACATGCTGTCCGGCCAGTGGAGCATCGGAGCGGTGATAAAAGTGAGTGTCTCATTTCCGATATCTAAAGTGTCTCCGGAAGCGACCGTGTTGAAATTCCAGTTTTTATGGAAATGCCCTTTGATATTTTTTTCGCCCATTTTTGAGCAGATAATTTCTGCCTGGGG
>PUNP01000719.1 GCA_003551785.1 Candidatus Brocadiaceae bacterium
AAAATATCGTTGCCGCCGGACTCGCCGACCGCTGCGAAGTTCTCGTATCCTATGCTATCGGCGTCTCAGAGCCCGTATCCGTCGATGTCGATACCGAGGGCACCGCTAAAATACCGGAAGCTAAAATCAGAGAACTCATCACGGAATGCTTCGACCTGACACCCGCAGGCATTATTGAAAAATTTGACCTGCGCAGGCCCATATTCCGTGAAACCAGTGCGCATGGCCATTTCGGGCACGATGCGCCTATCTATACGTGGGAAAAAACGGATAAAGTCGATGTCCTCAGACAAAAAGCGGGATTGTAATTCTAACCGCCGCTTTTCGCTTTATCCTTAAATTTTAAATATTCTAATCAAACCAGGAGTAAATGCTTATGAATTATGATGTGAAAGATGTGAAATTAGCAAGTGATGGTGCAGCCAGAATTAGATGGGCTGATAAAGATATGCCCGTGCTGGAAAGTATCAGGGAACGTTTTGAACAGGAAAAACCACTGGAAGGCGTCAGGATGTCGGCATGTCTGCATATAACCGCAGAAACCGCCAACCTCGCCAGAACACTCAAAGCCGGCGGTGCCGACCTCGTGCTCTGCGCTTCCAACCCGCTGAGCACCCAGGATGATGTTGCAGCGGGGCTCGTCGATGAATACGGAATCCCCGTCTACGCCGTGCGCGGTGAAGATAATGATACCTACTACAGCCATATCAAAAGCGCCCTCAACCATGAGCCTAACGTGACAATGGATGATGGGGCTGATCTGGTCACTGCTATCCTGACCGAATATACCGAACTTGCCCCCAACCTTATCGCCAGTATGGAAGAAACAACTACCGGTGTCATCCGGCTGCGCGCTATGGAAAAAGACGGTGTGCTGAAATTCCCCGTCTTTGCCGTTAATGATGCACATACCAAACACCTTTTTGATAACAGATACGGCACCGGTCAAAGCGTTGTCGAGGGTATCCTGCGCTGCACCGGCATGCTGCTTGCCGGTAAAAGTGTCGTCGTTGCCGGATATGGCATGTGCGGGAAAGGCGTGGCCAAAAGAATGGATGGTATGGGTGCTAACGTGATCGTCACTGAAGTCGACCCGCTTATGGCACTCGAAGCCGCTATGGACGGGTTCCGAGTGATGCCAATGGACCAGGCCGCTGAAATCGGCGACCTGTTCGTGACTGTTACCGGCGATGTCGATGTGCTGCGTAAACAGCATTTTGAAAAGATGAAAGACGGTGCATGTATCTCCAATGCCGGACACTTTAATGTCGAAATCAATATCGATGAACTGTCTGAAATGGCAAAGGATATCAACCGTGGCGTCAACAAAGATGTCGATGAGTTCCAACTCGAAAACGGAAGAAGTGTTTTCCTGCTCGGTGAAGGGCGTCTTATCAACCTTGCCGCCGCTGAAGGGCATCCCTCCGATGTTATGGATATGAGCTTTGCAGCACAGGCCCTGACAACTGAATACGCTGTGAAAAATCAGGATGAACTTGGTGCCAAAGTCTATAAAGTGCCGGCTTCCGTTGATGAATGGGTGGCCAAAGTCAAACTCGAAAGAATGGGTGTCCAAATCGATACCTTAACCGAAAGACAGAAAAAATACCTGGCAAGCTGGCAGGAAGGTACCTGATCGTTTTGATGGTTTTAGGCCAATCATGATAACCACGGAGACAAGCCACGTGGTGTCTCCTTGCTGGTGGCGTTGTGTTTACCTGATAGGCAGTCATGCAAGGCCCGGGGGGCGAATCGAAACGAAGGGATCAAAACTCCACGGGGCTTGCCCCCGTGGTTCTAACGAATGACTATCAGGAACAAATCGGCCCCACAAAATGATTCCCCCACGGGGCTTGTCCCCGTGGAAAAAATGACTGCCGGCTTGACACTGCGATCAGGACAGTCACGCTACCATCCGTTGATTTTGATATTTATGATTTTAATTGAGACTTTCTTGCTTTTTTGGCAACGATTTTTCCGGCTTGTCCAGGTTATGTAAGGCAATTTATTTGGAACTTGGAATTTTGAATTTTGTGTAAGTATTCACTGAGGACTTGCAATTGAGTTATCCGGCAGTTCCGTGTCCGGATTATAATTAAGTCCGGTCAACTCTGGACAGACTGTTTGGCATATCTCTATCGTTTTTAATGCAATATCTTCCGCTGACCTGGTCCTGGCGGACGCGATCTTTTCTCCGGTTGATGGTATCCATCTGCGACCCGCTGCGGAATTGGCCTGCTTGCGTGTCATTTCGGTATCCACCAGCCCTGGCCCCGCAGTCAGGACGATCACTTCGCTGTTAACCGTCTGTAATTCCTTTATGAGAATTCGGCTGAGTTCCATAAGTCCTGCCTTTCCTGCGGCATATCCTGTACCACCGGTCGGCCGTCCACCATTCATATTAATGATAATACCCTCGTTCCTGTCGATCATATGGGGCAAAACGGCACGACAGAACAGGTAGCTTCCATACAAGTTAACGGTAACATCTTTTAGCCAGTTTTCAGGTTCCGTCTCCCACACCGCGCCAATGGACTCGAAACGGCCGGCATTGTTGAAAAGGATGTCGATCTGACCGTATTTGTCGAGTGCCGAAGACACCACCCTGTCAACATCGGTTATCTCCGTGATATCTGCGGGTGCTTCTAACGCCCTGCCACCTGCGGCCCTTACCATACCAGCGGTCTCTCCGAGCATGTCAGTATCCCTTGCGCAGCATACGACATTGGCTTTTTCGGCGCCAAAAGCACAGGCCAGCGCCCGGCCTATTCCACGACTTGCGCCTGTGACGATAACAGTCTTTTCTTTGATTCTCATCATATTCCTCGATTTTACGAAAGTCACTAAAATATTTGGTCACTATATGGCGGTGCTTCAACTTTGCGGATTTTCTGTTGATCAAAAAAGGTTTTGGCATTAAAAATCATCGCGAACGTAATTGCTGGTTTCTGGTAAAAACAAACCTGCAACATACCAGCAACTAACAGCCAGCAACTGATATTTCCTTTACTAACTATTACTATAAGTAATTACGATTCGTTTGCGCAATCTCAACATCCGCAAAGATGACGGAGATTTCAGTATATCCTCTGTCCTTTTAGATGTCAAAAACATTTGGCCATATTCCGGGGAAACGGAATCTTATCATCTTATCTGTTTGCACGCATCCGGCCGTTGCTTTATAGTAACAGTAATCGAATAACTTTCAATTATTGTAATGGAGGCGAGTTATTATCATGATGATGGAGAATGAAAGATCAAAATTATTTGCAGTCTGCCGGGAATCATGCTTCTCTAACGTGTTTTTTTTATTTCTCTTGATGATCGTATCTGCAGGTTGGGCATCGGAGAACTTGCCCTCAAGGGAACTTATGACGAGCAAAGGTGTCAGGATCGAGAGCTCGAAATTTCTTGAAATCCCCGAGGCATTTTCAAAACACTTCGAATATCCTGTCCTTTCCGACGCACCGATTGTGGATGCCGTTATATATAAAAATGCAGCTTCGCTTATGGGCAGGTCGTATTCCCGCCATACTCGAACTGCCCCCAAGTGGTCGCATTGGGGCCCGGGCGTTGTTCTGCCGGATGGACGTGTTCTGACTTCCCTCGGCGATCATGGTGGAATAGATGGGAATACTTTTATCTATGAATATGATCCGGAAACCCTTATCATGCGGCCGGTGGCCGACCTCCTGTCCGCTGTGGAGGGCTGGAACCGCGGGGAATTCGGGTTCGGAAAAATCCACGGCCGCCTCAGCCTCGGAATGGACGGTTATGTTTACTGTGCTAGTTACTGGGGGCAGGAAAGTGGAGATAGCGAAACGCTTTACGGTGACAGAATTTTCCGTTACGATCCCCATAATGAAACTCTTGAAGACCTGGGGGCGCCGGCTCGTGGCTGGGGGCTTCCCTCGACACATATGGCCCCGGAACAGGGCCTTTTTTACGCGGAAACACTCTGGCGGAGGGATTTTGACCAGCAAGACCATAAATGGAAGTTTCTTGCCTTTGATGTTGAAAAACAGGAAGTAGTGTTTATGGGGGGGCATGAGGGGCTTGATTACGGAAGAGATTTCTTTGTCGATGACCGGGGCAATGCTTTTTTTAACAATGGCGAACGTTCATTGGTCAAATATGACGCCGGTAGCAGTTCCCTGACCGATCTGGGGCCAGTGATGCCTGTTAGCAGAATTCGCCGTACGGCAGGACCAGGGCCTGACGGAATGCTGTATGCTACAAGTGCAGATGCAGACGATTCCGGCGAACGTGTGCTTTTCCGGTTTGATCCCTCGAATCATCAAACAGAGATTATTACGCCTATCGATACCGACACTCCGGGGATGGATGTTAACGAAGATGCCACTTATGCGTATATGGCTCCCCGATATCAACGCAATTTCGGAAGCGATATGGGCAAACCGGTGCTTCGTACCTGCCTTGATGATGGAACGACGAAAGTGATAGCTTTTCTTGAAAAAGCGTTGCTCGAGGAACTTGGCATCACCAATTTCCCCAATTGCACGTTCGGGCTGATAGTACATGAAGATATTGTCTATATTCAGTATGGTCTGGCTAATAAACTCATTCTGGTCCGGGTTGTGCCAGGAGATAAAAAATAAATCCTTTTTTCTACAAAGCGCGGCGGCGTCTGCTTTCGGCGCTTCTGCACCACCGGTGCCTGGTGAGAAAAACGGTTAAGTAGGGGGAATATCATGTGGGAAAAAGGGAGATAATTCAAACAGAGATTGTGCAGTTGACAAAAATACCTTTTTAGATTATAATTTTACACAGTTTAGTTGGATGCTGAAGACGATAAGAAACTGGCAGAGCCTGTTTCTCGAAAACAGTCCATCCGTCAGTCCATATGGTTTTTGCAGCATGCCGATCTTGCGACATAAGACATTTCAGCACAAAGCGATGCGCCCGTAGCTCAACTGGACAGAGCGGCGGTCTACGGAACCGCAGGTTAGGGGTTCGAACCCTCTCGGGCGTACCACCATTAAAAGCCTCAGCGGCCCTGAAAGGGCTTCTGGGGCTTTTTTGTTGCCTTTCCGCGGGTTTTATATTTTCTGTATCTTTACATAAAGCGAGTATCGGGTATTATTGACGGCTGTAACTTCGACTTGCCGTCGGATAAAAAAATCGGTCAGGTCGTTGACTTTCATTCATTAGGTCACACATTTGCAACAACCCTGGCCGATACGTGCCGTGCTCTCCCCGAAGACCGTGCAGGAGCTGCTCCGTGTTTCGACCATAGGCCTCGTAATGAAGTATCTTTCCAGCAGCAACTGGAGGCTTTGAGCGTACTGTGTGTTATTTGAAGGGTGTTTTTGAGGCAATTTTCGGAATTTCCCATCCCGAAAGGCTCAGTTCAGACCGTCGATCAGATCGTTATTCAGAATAGTCGGCAAATAACTCCATAAGTTGGTGCCTAAGCGCATCCTGTTTTTCAAGGGTATCGGCATCAAGAAACTTCTGAGCCCATTCTACCGCCCGAAGTTTGCCGCGGGCAGCCGCCGATCTCAGCATGATCAGTTCGTCCATGCCCTCC
Organism: Candidatus Brocadiaceae bacterium; assembly: GCA_003551785.1. Next base: position 5,552 of record PUNP01000719.1, read on the forward strand.
CGCCATGCAGACGCATTGATAGCGTTGATCGGGCCTTCGGAACCAGGATAAAAAACCGCAGCTTTGCTGTAGTTTACCCTCGTATTCAAATCGTCCCAGGGGTCCTCATAATAGACGGACGTACTCCAGAATCCGCACCCCTGGAGGTCATATTTGGCCGTCAGCATAGGTGTCCGCCTGAAATAAGCCCAGGCGGCGCCCGGGTTGAATCCGCTCCATCCCCGCTCTATGTAAAAACCAATGGGTTTTCCGCTATCTTTCATTATATTCAGCAGGTCTTCTTCGGGCAGGTTCGAAGCGTACGGCCACCAGACGTCAACATACGGTGCCCAATCGCTGAAAGCCTCCGCGGTCTGGCCTCTGTGCCAGCCCGGATTGGTCCACATCTTGACTTCCGGTTTTTGTTCTTTAATAATCCGGGCATGCGCCAGCCATCTCATGCTCGAACCGGCACTGGGCTCATCGAAAGCCTGTATCCACATTTCTGAATCCCTCCAGCCCAGTTCTCGCAGTTCGCCCACCCGTCTGGAGAGGTTTTCCCGAACTTCTTCCGCAAATTTTTCCGTTCCGGGTTCCTGTCTCGATCTTGCCCCCACCCGCAAGGCCCTGATGCCGCGTTGGCGTGCTTCTTCGGCGGGCCACGGGAGGTTAGGCTGAAAAACGTTCCATCCGAGAGCGAGGGCATTTGACCAGTATCTTTCCCGCATCTCGTCCAACTTTTCGGACGGGTAGAGATCGTCAAACGAGTGTCCCCGTCCTGTTCTGGTAGGGTGCCCCCATAAAAGAACATAGAGATCGGGATCGTCCTGGATTGACCCTTCGAGTATTTCAACCTTCACCGGGACGGCGGCAAAAGGAGTTTCGTTGTCCCGCAGCAGTTCGAGCTTTCCTTCGTAGCGTCCCGCCGGTGCCGTGCCGCTCTCTATGCTGATCCACAGCCCTGTGGTATGGTAAGGCGCCACCGTCGTCTTGCTGCGGCGCATCAGCACGTGAGGTACGTGGTCGAAAAAACGCGAGATCATATGTCCGACTACCCGTACCTGCGCGGAACCGGGGAACTGTTTTCCCTCTTCGTCATGGAGGTTCAGCCTGGTGGTGAAACGGAGCGGTTTTTCCGAAATGGAAGTGATGAGCAAAAGCCGATTGGCATGCGCATTGCCGGGCAGGCGGTAGCTGAAGGAAGGGTTCAGCGCGTCCGAATCCCCCGGCCATGAAGTGATGAAAAATCCCTCGTACCTTCCCCTGCTCCACAAAAGGGCTTCAGAGTCCCCGTCGGGGGCCAGCTTGTCGATTCTGTTCTGGATTTCCTGATGCGAGGGCAGCAGTTCACCGCCTCCGGCGACATAATCCAGATGGCTGGTCAGCAGAAAACAGTCAACGTATCTGGGGCCGCGAATCGGCCCCGGGTCCTCATCGGCGGTTTTTACGAGTTTGATCGTTGCTCTTCCCTCCTGCAGCTCGACCGGATCGGTCGATTCCCACAGCAGCCTGGCGGCCAGTCGGCAAAGGGCGGAGCTCTCTTCGTTGAAAACCTGTCGAAGAAGTTCTTGTTCGCCCTGCTTGATGACGAGTTCGAAAGGGGCGGGCAACTGCCGGATGCTCTGATACCTCACCCAAAGCCGGTAGGTCCCGCTTTCTTCGATATCCAGTTCCTGACTCAGGGTGCTGGTGTGCGTGCCCGGCAAAATGGATGCTACTCCCGTGCCGGACAGAAAGGGGGAATTGGTGGCCAGCGGGCGGGGCTTTTCTGTGGAGAGACCGGCGGGATAGAGCTCGGGGTAGCCGACCCGGGTGTTGACCCATTCCAGGTTCATGTAAGTAGCTGTTGCCGTCATGGTTTCCGCTTCGAAAAAGAAATGCGAATAAGCTTCTCCCATTTGCTGGACATGTCGTCCGCTTTCCTCCGCGGGGACGATCTTGTTCGCCAGAGGATCGAAAGCCATACGGGTGAATGCTTCCAGCGGCTCATCGTCCTCAACATCGATGGGGTTATCCGCGTAAAGGGGGCCAATGGCGGGGGCAAAAAGGGACATCGCAATCACGATGCTCATAATAATGTGTTGTACGATCATTGCTGAACACTCCATGAAAAGGGGAATGGTATATAATCAGTAAACCAGGTTAGTCAATGACATTATGATACATGATACTAGAGTTTGACCTTTTCAGCAAGTGTATATTTTTCTCATCCTGCTTGCACAAAACTTTTATATATGCTGACTGAACCGTCCCAATTACCCCAAGTGTCCCTGCATGTTTTTATCCCTTTGCAAAAAAAAGAGATAGGTTTACTCCGGGCCGCTTGGGGCGTTCGGGACGGTATTATCGGCCATCTGAGAAACTTTGATGCAAATTACTTCGCGCCTTTCCCCGAGGATAGTTCGTTTGATCGTATTTCTGTTTCCTTTTCCATCCCAAGCAGACAGTTTGCCTGCTTTTTTCATTCGCTTCCACAGTGTCTGTTGGGTAATCACAATACTTGCTTCCTGGTCACTGGCAGATTCTTTACCATCCGATAACTGGCATTCGGTTCCAAAGCTACTATCTAAAGATTATCAGTCCGACAAATTAGCTCAATCCGTCCATCTCCTGTAACATCACTGGCAATAACCTCCCCGCCCGTTTCACCGACTTGTATGGTCGCGAGTTCAGTAAGTTCACGATCAAACAGCGTTAGCTTGCCGTCAGCAGACAGCAACACGATCTCCATATATCCGTCACCGGTCAAGTCGGCAACCAATTCCACCCGGCCATCGACATCGGCTTCGTGGAGTTTGTTAAGCTCTGAATCAAGAATATAAGTTACAGAAGCATGCCGGGCGGCTGTAGCAATCTCCAGCTCACCGCTGCCATCCAGATCACCGATTGCGTAGGACCATCCGCTATCTTCGGGTCCTTTGAAGGTATTCAATATAGAGCCTTCATGATCAAAAACACATCTTGCGATTTTTTAAGATATTGGGAAAACCAATAGTATGATATTGCAGTAACGGAACGGGCTATTTGGGGTGCTGGTCGGACGGCAATATCAAATAGATCCACGACATTCGTATCGACAAACTCACGTTTCATCTCTTGCCATTCACCCGTGCTGAAACGGCACTCTCCCATGCACGCTGCTCTCCTCTTAAAAAATGTTATTCCTCAACAGATCGCAATAAAATTTTTAAA
>PUNP01000222.1 GCA_003551785.1 Candidatus Brocadiaceae bacterium
AGGTTAGGTAGCCCCTGGTTTTAACCAGGGGAAATAAAAGATACAAAGATAAATGCGCCCCGGAAGGGGCGCGGTTGCACTTAAAGCTGCGGCATTTGCCCATTATTGCCTTTTCGGCCAACCCCCTATTGGTTCATGCCACTTGTTTTTGTGGTTCAGAGGTATTATGACGAGGTCATTTCGGGACGCGGCGACAAAGTCGACCCCAAGGGGCCCTGCGGAGTCGCAACGAAGAAGTGGCCCGGAAAAGATTTTTTGGGCTATTCATTTGACGGAGGGGGGGAGGTACATTTGATAGAATATATCTTGATTGAAAGGTCAAATTTTAGTATCATAATATCAGTGGCCAGCGTGTTTCACTGACTACTTACGTATTATGATGCCCGTGATGGTCTACGAGTCGGCCGAAACCACCGAACCTGACGACGAAATCGACGAGGATGAAGTACGCTACGAGATGTGATCCATATACAAAAGGCCGAATTGTTTTTTTACAGGAGGTTATTTTGACTAAAACTATAATGGCTTTGGGTGCACACCATGATGATATAGAATTGCGGGCGGGCGGGACTTTGGCCAAGTACGCTCAAGAGGGAGCTGAAGTGATATATGTAATAGTTACTAACACCCCACATTATTTCCTCCGGCGGGAAGAGATAGAGGCAGGGCATTATCTTTCAAATAATGAGGTTGTCTCATTGCGTAAACAAGAATCAAAACAGGGAGCCGATATTATAGGCGTCTCTCAAGTGTGTTTTCTCGATTATAAAAGCCTCTACTGGTACAAGCCGGGGACAGTTGACAGAATATATCCCGATGGTATTCGTTGTAAGTCTTCTGACCTTGCATATCTTGAAGATGAGGTTAGGGGGAAAGAGTTTATCGTAACAGCCCATAGAATCAAGAGAGTAGTTCGGGACCTTGCCGATTTCATAGCAGATCACAATGTCGATATCGTTCTTACCCACAGTGCTGACGATAGACATTGGGAGCATTACCTGACATCCAATTTTGTATTGGAAGCCGTAAGAAGGCTGATTGGTCGTGGTGAACACATCAGCTTTTATGGTTGGGAATACGGTGGAATGGGAACTTTAAATCGCAGTTTCGCGCCGACGCATTTCGAAGATATATCGGATACGATAGATATTAAATGCGAGGCTCTACGTGTTTTTAAAAGCCAGTTTCCTGACCATAATCCCGAAGAATTTGCTTTGCGAGCCCGTGCAAGGGCTGCGGCTTATGGGGAGTTGTGTGGTATGGAATACGCAGAACCTTTTGTCGATTTCAATATAACAGGTGATGATGCGGGGATGGAAGTTACCCTGCCGCCCACTTACACCCCCCCCAAAAATATTGTTGGACTTGAATGAAATTAACTTGGAACCGTGAAATCTGGAGCACCTATCACCTCCAGAGACATTTGACATTTGCCATTTATGCACCACTTAAAATGGGATGAAATGTTTGGGTTATGACTTATCGGGCATCTTTCGGGATGAGGACAGCGTCAGGGGATACAGAGAAAAAACCGGGTGCGTTGAGCAGCCGTACAGGGCCGCCGCCCGGGCGGCGCAACGACCATACCCGGCCGTCCATACCCTCCGGAACCTCCACCGTCACCAGTGCCTGGCCGCCATGTTCGATCCCCGGCAGTTCTATTTCACCTCCCTCGGGGTCGTACAGGGTCGATGAAGCCGTTCTCCTGGGAGGATTATACATGGCCAGGGTCCTCAATCCCTGTGGTATGTAGAAATAGACGCGGTTCCAACCGTGCGGTCTGAAAGGCCTTAGCGCCATGGGAACCCCCTCCGGTGGGCGAAGTGTGAATCCGTTGACCTGATCGAATACTTCCATGCGATAGCGGCCCTGCTCGGGGGTCGGAACATCAAATCCAAGCCATTTTCCCGCCTCTGTTCGCACGGAGAATGCCCTTTCATAGACGCGTTCGTCAGCTTCATTGAATACGGTTACCCTGACATCCTGCTCCGGTTTCCAGTCGCGCAGCCGTATTTCAAACGGCAGAGCGTCCATGTCCCCGGCAGATAGGAAGTAGAAGGTGGTCGAGTGAACCGAACTGTAGGACCGGGAGCTGATTTCTCCGGTGGGCCGTATACCATCATCCAGGGGAACCAGTTCGCCCTCGAAGGTGCGTCTTTGAAACTCCGCTGGTTCATAGTCTTCGATACCCTGTTCGACCCAGCGGTTCAGTTCGGCGGTGGTTGGCGAAGAAATATCCTCCCACTCCGGCGCTTCACGGTCGGTCGGATTCAAATAGTCCCTTACGCCGGATTCACTGGCGAAACGGAAACCGAGCAGTCGCCACATGCGATAGGTCTGAACCATGGCGGAGGGATAGATGCGCCATATCAGTTCCGCCAGTTCCCGCACTTTAGTGTCGCGCTCTTCGCCGGCTGAGTTACTGAACTCATGCCATAGGCGCAGATACTGCACGTAGCGTACGTAATCGCCGATACGTGCTCACGCCACGGCCGGGAAATTCTTCTGCCACCGCCCTTGCTACGACATTGGCGGTGTAAAAGACCTGATCACTGATGGTTCCTTCCCCGATACTCTCACATTCGGCACATTCACAGAACCCACCGCCGTCGGACGGGCCGACGCCTACAAAATAGGAACTCAGGCTCTCCGGATCCGCCTCCACGCGCCTGCGCATATCCCGAAGCCGGTCTTCCACAAAGAGTTCCATGATCTGGTCGTTGGAGACGCAGAATTTTACACCGGTGCGGTAATCTACACGTTCCCCATCGATCTCGGGTCGGAATTCCGGGTTGGTACGCAGTTGTTCCTCATACCGACGGCTGAACCCGTGGCCCACATGGCCGTAGGTGATAAGCTGCTCGCCGAAACGGTTGCGACGCTGCCAGTCCCGCCATCGGTCGCGCATCTCCAGTCCCGGATCCACGGGGTTGCTAGGCCCGAACCCGCCGGTGCCGAAAAAACTGCGGGTGATGAAATCCGGTTCGCGGAGCACATCCACTTCAACCGTCACGTCGTCGAGTTCCGGAAAGAATTCCCAGTTGGTGTTCGGGTAGTACCAGCGGCATCCCAGCAGTTCGAGATAATAATAAATTCCGTGCGACAGGCCTTTATAGTGATTGGCCACGATCCAGAGATGCTCCGGGGCGTCGGAATAGACAAGGAACGTTTCGCGATCCTTCGCACCGAGCCGTTCGCCCAGGTCTGAGGGTACGGCATCATGTTCGGCGTGTGTCAAAACTATAGCGGCTCCGTCATCCTCCCAGGTATCGGACACTGCAAAATCGTGGCCGGTGATACGTCCGAGCGCTTCGGACAAGTCATCGACGGCGGCGTCCAGCCGCTGATCGGTATGCGCCGGCACGATGATCCGGCGCCCGTAGTTCTGAGCCTGCGCGGCACAGAGGAATGAGGCGAAGAGGATACCCATCATAAGCTGAAATACAAGCACGGTGCTTGCCCGGGGCGAACGGCGGAGTTTTCGCGACTGCTGATACAATCCGTGTTTTTTGATCATTGAAATTACTCCATATTTATATCTAAAGAGATTGATGTATGAAAAATGGATATTTATCAATTTGCGGATGCTAAAAGCCAAAAATCGGCAAGACTGAGCCACGGATACCACGCTTTTCCCCCAAAGTGCGTTATTGGCTGGTCTTTTTTATCCTGATTAATCGGGGCCGGAAGCGCGAAATTGAACATATTAGGACCAAAATAAAGCTTAATCGCCAAAAATAAGGGTCAGTCTTTCCAATGATCGGCGATATCGTCTCCCACATGAATATCGTAGCCTAAATTGTATCCGTAATCGGAAAGCTTATTGTCATCCCATTCGGATTCCGGCCGGGAATAGACATTTGTGAGGTCCGTCCATCGGACACCACCGTGCCGCAGCAGGACGTTTGCTCCTGCGGCAGCGACCGCATCCCCATCGGTGTGGTTGGCACTGGCTATCTGCCACTGGCTCCCATCGGGGGAAGCTCCGGCCGGTTCCCGCACACGGTCGATCAGCATGACATTCTCGTTATGAACACCGTACATCCCGGTGCCTGAGGAATAGGTGCCCGGAGGTCGGTTTGTCTGCTGCTGCCGCCAGTTGAACCCGAATCCGTCCCCCCGTCGCGCGCCGTGAACCGAGCCGTGGAAACCGCGGTGCCAGGTATGACCGCCGTCTTCCGGTATGACATAGCGGTCATGAGTGTCATTGACTCTGTGAGTGGAGCCGTAGCCAACCCGGATGGCGAAGTCGGTGGCGCCGCCATACCAGCCGGTCGACTCGTCATGCTGCCATGTGTCTCTGTCCCAGCTGTACACCTGACTGGTTCCTGCATTTGCAGGGGCGGAAGGGCATGTAGTGGTTGGTTTCGCGATATAATCCGGCAGATGCTGAGCGTAACGGTCCATCCATTCGCGTCCGTTGGGGCCTCTTCCGTCATACTGATACTTCATGGACTCCAGCGGCCGGGAATATTTTATAATACCGGGATAGATTCCGTCGTGTTCGTTGGCGAACATCTCCAGCCCCAGGTACCATTGCCGCATATTGCTCGAACAGACCGAGCGTCTGGCCTGTTCGCGCGCCCGTTCCAGTGCGGGCATCAGCATGGCTGCCAGGATGGCAATGATGGCTATGACGACGAGCAGTTCGATCAGCGTGAAATTCCTTGTCGATTCGTTTTTGTCCTTTTTCAATAACGTTCTCATTGTGCTGTGCCTCCTCTAAATAGATAAAAAATTAGTCATTTGTTGCTGGGGCTTGCAGAAAGGCATCCTCTCTGTCGGGCCACAGATTAATGTCAGCTCCTCTTCGGTCCTGCTCGATGGGGCCGCCCGTTACGGGGCGGTAAATATCGGTGTCCAGGTCCAGGCGGGGGTTTGGCAGACCGACAATGTCGCCGTTTTGGTCGTATTCGAAGCGTCCGAACGAAACGCTGCCGTCGCCGAAGAGCATGTTGGAGCCGTCAGAGTGGTTAGGACTGTCGTAATTGTGCTCCTTACCTTCTGTCCTGTAGGGCCGGTCACTGCTGACGATATCGGCATACAACGGCCGGGTGGCCGGCAGATTAGTTCGCGTAGGGGATACGCCGTACCAGTAAATCTGAGACGCGTAATCTGTACGTGCCGGTGCATCGTTGTACATTTCCATTTCCTGCCCGTCCAGCATCATGCTGGGACAGACAAAAAGTTCGGCGTTATCCACATATTGAAAGACCCCCTCGCCCCATTGGGTGCCACCATGGCCGATATTGAGGATGGAGGTCTCGGCCCAGTTGTAAGCCCGATGTGTCCGAGTACCGTCATCAGGCCAATTATCGTCGTGATGCTGTCTGAACATGGCAAATCCGGTGCCGACCTGGCGTATGTTGCCGGCACAGGAAGCTTTGCGTGCTTCCGCTCTGGCACGTGCCAGAGCCGGCATAAGCATGGCCGCCAGTATGGCAATGATAGCAATCACAACCAGAAGTTCGATTAAAGTGAACCGTAACATCTTACGTAATAATATAAACATGATACGCCCTCCATAAAAAAGTTATGAACGAAGAGTTAAACTAAATCCATTTAACTTCAGCTTCACACGAATTCGACCATTATTGCTTACTACCTGGTTAGGTGAAGCGATTGAACCACCAGCACTTATGGTTTAGTATTGCATGTAAACAACACAATTACTTGTATTATCATATACAATATCCAATTTGCTGTCAAATCCTAAGGGGATGTCCCAGGTAGATGCTGCCCCCCTGGCTGCAGTCGGTAAATTGTCGTTTTTGCCGGTGCGCAGACCTTCAGATGTCCGTCTGCCTCCCATTTGACGGGCACTTCGCCGTCAGGGGTCATTATTCTGGCATTGGGGAAGGTTCGCCGTCCGAAGTGGACGCCTTTTACGTGCAATCCGGTGTCGGGGTCCAGTGTACACTCAAAGAGCTTCGCTTGTATCCACGGCAGAAATTGCAGCGCAGCAGAGGTGCCATGGTCCCCTCGGTATCCTGTCTTGGTCCCGTGACTCTCCGCCCATGCGTCCAGATAATCTCTGTTGTTATATTTCAGCGAGCAATACCCCATCACGCGGGCCAGCGTTTCCTGGTGCCATACAGCGGGCGTAGGCAGATTTTTAATTTCACCGCCTTCTCTCTGCTGGTAGGTTCGGTTTCCGTTATAATCGTGCTGATAGCTCCATGACAGTGCGCCTTCATATTCGTTCCGTTCGGCCAGCAGCCAGTCGGCGAACTGATGCACACAGCGGGCCATCTCCTTTTCATTGGGGAAGAGCTCCAAATAGTCCAGCACCCCGTTGGTTGCCAGCAACCCCATCCAGGGCTTGGTGACATAGCCGCTAAACTGATGTATTCCCGTCCCGCCGCCCTGATCGCCGAAACTACCGTTAGGTCGTTGAGATTGCACAACGCTCATGGCGCCTTCCCGGGCGATTTTCAGAAAATGCTCATTGGCGAAATAGCGGTAGAGCAGAACAGCACTTCTCACGAAGCAAGCGTCTCGGCCCACCGCCATGCGGGGCCATGCATTTTTATGCTGGCGCCATGACGCTTCGACGACCTTCTCTGCAGTTTCAATGAGGTAGTCGTCGCCGGTCTCAAGAAAGGCTGCCAGAGGCCCCTGTACCCGGTTCATCGGGATTGCAAAAGCCACCGGCGGGTAGCCGTGCATCCTGACGAGGTTGGCCGAGTGATCAACAATGACATCAGAGAAATGATACGCCGAACGCATGGCGAGGTCATACTCTTCGGCGTCGCTGTAGCGCCATGCGTTGAGAAACTGGGCGTAGGGTATTTCCCCTTCCCATCCCGGTTCAAGGCGGTCATCGTCGGGGGTGATATCGTGTTGTTCCGATTGCCGGCGCCCACCGCGCGCCATACTGCCGTCTTCGAAACCGCGCGATACCGATCCGATACGGAGCCATGGGCGTGTGTTCTGAAGATGTTTTTCCGGTGCGCTTTTCACCGGCAGGATGGGGGCGGGAAGGAATTCTTCACACAATCCGTACCACCATGCCGGCGCAATGTAACGCGTGATATGCGGCGAGCGATCGGAAAGGCTAAACGAAAATCGCAGTGTTCGTGCCATGCCGCGTAGAATTACCTGCTCATGGGCATGCAGAATAAAACCATCATCGTCCTTGCGCTCAACTGCACACCTGCCGCCGTAGAGTTCGCAGCCGAGATATGGCTGCCAGACCAGCATGTCGTCCTCAATATCCATGCGGCCGGGTTTTTGGGGCGTGGCCAGGCGTGCGACATCACGTACATCGAAATCCACATCGCCAAGCGAGAATTCTTCACGATCACCGTTCCATCTGCCGCACAGGTCCCCCGCCTCCGGTGTCTCTTCCTCTCCGGTTTGGATGCCGATAACAGGCACGGCCGGTGCCAGGTCGGCGCCGTCGTCGACATATTTGCTGTTGATGTGGCGCGCAAAGACCTCACATACACCGTTTGCGTGCAGGCGGGCCCTGATGTGTCCATACAGCCAGTGATGTTTGTGAAGGAGCGGATTTGAATATGCGGTCTGCCCCTCTTCGGCTCTCCGGCTGTGGTGCAGCGGTATAGCTCCGGCCATTTCCACAACCGTGCAGGAAGGCGTTTGCCGCAGGGTGATGAGTCGGCATGCTTCCCACCAATGCGCACTCTCCCCTGTGCGCAGCCCCATGGCCAGTGCAATAGAACGCCCTTGATAGCGGATTCTGAGCCGATGCCTTTCCCACATGAAATACGGCTCCGAACTGCGTGCGAAGAGTTCGTCTTCTGCTTTCGGCGGAGTAGGGCAGGGGGGCGAGGCGCCGAATCCGACATTCAAGGTCGGCGGTGCGGCCCCTTTCAAGGCATCAGAAAGCATGAGTAGTCGTCGCGGTGTGTTTTCAGGCATATCGGGCCATTGCCCTAAAGGGCGTACATAAGTGGATGAGCCGTTCAGCATGGCGTCGCGTCCCGCAGCACGCGGCCAGGGCAATGATGTCATCCAGAGTCCGGACGGACGTTCCGAACCAAGCCGTTCGAGCTGCATGTCTTCCAACATATCAATCAGTTCTTCTCCTTTAATTTCCATTGATTCCGGTTACTCCCAAAAATAGGGTGATAAAATAATAATCAGAAATAATAATCAAAATGGCCCGGTGTTTCAAGGGAAACCCGGGTAAACAGTGTTGCAGAGGGGCTTACTTTGAACTTCCCGATACCACTATCGCGGTGGTGATATTGATATTAAGTGCCTACTTGATTTCAGAGACTTCGCCCTGGAATCAGGGCGCCTTTCGGCGCAGTACGGATAAATATCCAATATCCAATGATCAATATCCAATGTCCAAGTAAAAATGTCTCATTCTCATTGGGCGTGATAGCTTGCATTTTGACGTTTTTGACACTCCGGCAGGGTCTGTTCATTTGTATATACTTTGTAGGGGCGACTGGCAGGTCGCCCTGACTGCGCGATTTTGTCCTTGATCGTTCAGGGGCGAACAGCCATTCGCCCCTACAGTCGATTGAGCGCCTCAAAAGAAAATAGAAGGCTATTTTCGGACGCAGAAAGGCTCCGTCACCATTCTATCCGCAAAGATAAGGTGGCTACGAAATTCGGACGTGTCAGGTGCTGATTATGTAACCCAACGCAATCAGAATTTGGGTCAGCAGAACAACTGCTACGTGGATTCCCATGGCCGAAACAAG
>PUNP01000578.1 GCA_003551785.1 Candidatus Brocadiaceae bacterium
ATATCGAAGGCCATAGATTTGCCCAGGGTGATTACCCGCTTGAAGAGGGCGCCGGTGTGAACGTGCCGGTTATAAGCGTGCCTGATAAAGCGATGGTTCATGACCTCAGGCTCTTTGCCCGACGAATTGTTGATCCCGTCCCGGTCGAAGAAATATCCTTCCCAACCGCCGATACCAGTCCGCATATGGCTGTTGATGGTGACGAAGTAGCGCATCTGGTTTGGATGCGTGATATGCAAATCTGGCATGCTTATCATGGTGTCGGTGCTGATGGATGGAGCGGCGGCGTCATACCCGGCGCTGAAGGTACTGATCCCCGTATAACCGCGCATGACGCCCTGATAGACGGTTCGGATGCAGGCTTCATGGTTACATGGCGTGTTGATAACCCGAACCTGCTCAGAAGAACTAGCCTGGTTACGTTCGATGCTGTTGAGGGCTTTGTTGATGATGATCTTGATACCGGGCTGCTCGAAGGCGGTGAACGCTACATTGATGGTCTGAATATTGTTGTCTGGGATACAGATGAAGAGCAGTGGCAGGTGGTGGACGCCGACCGTCCTGTCGATGCGAATAAACTGTATATGGTGTTCGTGAATGAGGATGATGAATACTATCACTTCGACTCCCGTCAGGGCGAGTGGGCTCAGCTTGAAGGTGGTGAGCGCTTCGTCGCCTCCGATAAATGGCAGAACGTTCTTCTCGATTCTGAGGAAGGGCAGGAGGTCGATACCAACAGTATCGTTGAATACGTGGATGCTATCAATGGCTGGACGATTGATCAGGACGGCAGCGACCTCGGCGTTTCCGACCTGTATTATGTCATCGGTCGTTTCGACGGTGAAGGTGAATTGCAGTGGTCTGAACCCGAGGTTTTGAGTGCAGAAGCATACGCCGACGACCGCAATGCCGCGGTGCTGGCGCGCTCTTCCGGCAAGGTTCTGGCCGTTTGGCAGAAACGTGATCCTCATAATATCGAGGATGATACCGACCTTTACTTCGACCTTATAAGTATTGACAGTGATGAGTTGGAATGGCATGTGCCTGTCGCCGAGGCTCCGGTGGCTACCTATCACGTACCGCCGATCTCGATGGACTCTATATCGACCTCAATGTCTTATGATTTCGATCTCGGTAAGTTCACCATCCCGACGACAATACCGCTTATTGGCGGGACGTACGGCGCTTCGCTGAGCGGAAATCTTGACGCATCGAAAGACACGACCGATCCGTGGGAAGCTTCTCTTGAGGGTGGGTTGACAGCCGAAGCGGAATTGGGCAACTTCTCCGCCTCCGGCAGCGGCAGCGGCAGCTTCAGTTGGCAGGGTGTATGCGACAGGGATACGCGGTCCAGGAGCTATGTCTTCGACGGCGGTTCTTTAGGACTCGGTATCGGGATTTCTCAGGATATACCGCTGGTGCCGTTCAGTATTGGTATCGCTAAGGCGGAATTGGGAGCGAATATCAACGGCAGCCTCGGCGGTGAATTCTCCTTCAGCGCAGGTGAGGGGCTCTGGCCGACCGGCGGAGAAGCCAGCCTCACGCTCGGCGGTGGTCCCTACGGCCAGGCGGAAGTCGGATTCAGAAGCCGTTGGCTCGGCAACTGGGTCGTCGAAATCAAAATCTCAGGCGACCTCTCCGTTACGGTTACTTACGATATATTCGAACGCGCCTGGGGCACCCCCCATGTTGTCGTCAGTGTGACCGGTGAGGGCAAGGCCGGGCCGTTCAGCGCCAGCCTTACCTATGAATGGGATGTGTACGGCGGTGCCGGAATGCCTGTCATGGCGCTTATGTCCGCTGAAAATGGAGGCATAGTGATCACTATCGACCCGCTCCAGGGCACCGTCAATGTTTATGATACCTATGGAGAGATGGTTCTTGACGCCGATGTTGATGGTTATTCAACAAGTCTGAGCGACCACGGCAGACCCGCTCTTGCTGAGACCGTCGACGGGGAAATTATCCTGGCCTGGACGCGCGACGCCGAGTATGGCGGCGATGATCCCGACGACTGGGTCGGCAGCAAAGTCAAAGTCGCCGCTATGGATCATGCAAGTGAAACCTGGAACGCTCCTGTGCTCATCGACGGCAGCCAGGGCTTTAATTCGGATGTATCCGTCATTATCGATGACGATGGAACACCCATGCTCGTCTGGGCATGGGCCGACAGTGACGGCGTCGATCTTGATGACTATAACCAGGATAACATTGATGATCTCTTCCTTCTGATGGAGGAGACAGACATCGTGTACTCTACACGCAGCGCCGGTGTTTGGTCGGATCCGCAGACACTGTCAGCGGACATGCCGCGCGCCGGTCAGCCCATACTCGGGCATGGCCCTGACGGACAGGTCATAGCGGCCTGGATGTGTGCTGGTGAAGATGAAGACTCTCAAGATACGCTGCACGTCGCCGAGTGGGATGGAGCTACCTGGACTGATGCTGTGACAGTCGGAACGGGCGTCATGGCTAGCTTGCCGACTATCGCTGTGGTTGACGGTGCTTCGATGATCGTCTGGTCCGAAGATACCGGCGATAACGACGTTGCAGAATTTGTCCTCAAGTCTGCTGTCTATGACACTGGCAGTGACGCCTGGGCTGAGCCGGAATTGTTTGTGCCGGTCGAGCTTGAAGGTGAATCTGATCCGGAACAGGCCGAAATGCTGATCGCCGGTATGACGCGAATGAGCGCCAATCCGCTGTCCGCTTTCCTCTCATGGCTTGGGGAACCACCGGCCGAAATGTGCTCCGCTGTTCGTGTCGATGGTGACCTCGCTTTCGGTGAGGTGATAGTGGGTGAAACGAAAACCCAGAGCTTTACTATCCATAATGAAGGTGGCGCTGCGGCCAAGGTTACGGGCATCTCCTATCCCGACGGGTTCACCGGTGACTGGGACGGTGGTGAGATTGCCGGCGATGGTGCTCAGGCCGTCAACGTTACTTTCGAACCGACCGAAGTGCAGCAATATTCCGGTGAGGTGACGGTTACCGTGGAGGACCACGAAGAGGCGTATTCACTGGAGTGCTCGGGGGAGGGGATTGAAGAACCTGCCGGTATCCGTCTCTCCGGCGACCTGAACTTCGGTGATGTCCTTGTGGGTGAGACAGTGACCCGCACGTTGGTGATCCATAATGATAATGAAGCGGATGACGGTGGGGATATAGAAGTGACGGGTATATCATATCCCGACGCCTTCTCCGGTGACTGGAGCGGCACTATACCGCCTCAGGGTTTTGAGTCCGTAACAGTGACCTTTGCGCCAACGGCTGTAAGACGCTACGGCGGCACCGTGTCTGTCAGTTCCAACGCAGAGAAGGGTGACCCCACGATATCCTGTTCCGGCAGGGGAATCGACGACGATGATGATGATGACGATGACGTTCCGCCGAAGGAGGAGGATGAGGAAGATTTTGATACACAAACATCTATTACGCCGGAAGATAAGTTCGGACCTGTCGGTTTCGATCCTCCGGGCCGTGAAGAGGCCGAAAAGGAGAGATTCATACTTCCGGGTCGAATGATGAACTACCGTATCGATTTCTGGAACGATGAAGAGGCCGAACTCCCGACCTCGGATGCGGAGATCAGGGACGAACTTGATCCTGATGCATTTGATTTCGATACCTTCCGGTTCACTAAAATCGGTTTCCTTGATTGGGAGGTCGTCTTCGAAGATGGTGTTGAGACTATAGACTGGGTGCGCATCGACCCCAGGCCCGAAATGGAGATCGTTGTGGATGTTTATGCAGAATTCGATCCCGACACCGGTGAGATTTACTGGCACTTCAAATCGGTTGATCCCGATACCGGCGGATTCCCCGACCCCGAGTCAGGGTTCCTGCCGCCGTTCAATCCGGATACCGAGTACGAAATCGGCTGGGCTGAATATAGAGTGAGACTTAAGGATGATCTGCCGACCGGATACAGGGTCGAGAACCAGGCCGGTGTGCGGTTCGACTTCATGCCGAATCCCATTACCGATGTGGAATGGGGGCCTGCGCCGCCTTACGGGCCGTGGGTCAACACCATCGATGCCGATGCTCCGACAGTCACTTTTACCGAACTGCCGGGAGAATCTTCCACAGTATTCGAAGTGAACTGGGAAGGTTACGCTCCCTCAGGCACCCGTAATTATGACGTGTATGTGCGTAAAAATGACGGCGATTGGGAACTGTGGCTCAGCAATACGACTGAACGCTCCGCTGTCTTTACCGGGGAGCCGTACACGCAGTACGATTTCTATTGCGTGCCACGAAGTAATGTCGGTACTAAAGCGGCCTTTGCACCCGTTGCTATGGCGTCGACAAACACTGTTCCGAAATGGACACTCAATATTATTGAGCCCGAAGGTGAAGGCCATACTGTTCCTGGTACTGGTGAATATAACCCGGAAACAGGTGCAGATAAATCAGTTGAGGCCTTTGCAGCAGATAACTGGCTGTTCTCGCACTGGCTGCTCGATGAAGTGAATGTCGTCGAAGACAATCCTATCGTGTTTGAAGCTGGTAAATACAATGAAGACGATGAAGTTGAACTCCAGGGCGTTTTTGTTGAAAAAACATGGACCCTGCAAATCCTGCCTCCGCAAGGGGATGGCTCGACGAGTCCCGGAACCGGTACGCATACGTATAACGTGACCGAGGATGCTGAAGTGACGGCGGTGCCGGATGATAACTGGCTGTTCTCCCACTGGCTGCTTGATAATGACAATGCTGGTGATGAGAATCCTATTAAGGTTTCAGGAGATTATCAGGATGTCAGGGAACTCCAGCCCGTATATAGCTTTGCCTCTGACCTGCATCAGCGTGTTAAGCAGGCAAATGAGGGTGATGTGATTCTTGTCGATGAACATGTCGACCTGATGGGCTCGCCGCTTGTGATTGATGTTGACGGATTGAGCCTTATCGCCGATAAAGATGTGGTTCGTATCGATGCCAACGGAGCGCCGACCGCTCTCGTTATCGAAGCGGATGACGTGACGGTTGTGGGCTTCACCATCGAGAATTTCTCTGACATCGGTATTGACATTCAGGGCGACAGGGCCCTCATCGCCGATTGTATCATCGATGGAAGCACTGGTGATGTGCAGCAGTCGGATAATGCTGTCGGGGTATGGGTGAATCAATCGGACGGTTCCATTCTCGCCTCCAATGCAATAGAATACCTGAATGTCGGTATACGAGTTTATGGCGATTCGCAAAATACCCGCATCGCCGGTAACCGTATCACTGCCAACGCAGCAGGTATAGATAACAGGGAAAGCAGCGGCGGCGTTTGGCCGTCAGGCACCCGGATTGTCTATAACAACGTGTTTGCCAATGACGATTATGGTGTGGATTGGCGCGGTACTGATTCGGTTAATGCCACCCTTAACTGGTGGGGACATCAGGACGGGCCGACGACCGACGTCTCCGGACAGACGCGTGACCGGGTCTCCGATAATGTCGATTTCAGCCCGTTCCTTGATGCCCGTGCCGAGCAAACCACCGGCAGAATGGCATTTGCCTCCGGTGGAGGCAGTGATATTGACAAGAGCGGTGGAATTGCAATCAAAGCCAACGCCGGTGAAGTATTGGCAGGTGCTCTGATTGAGAATCCCACCGGTGTGGCACTCGGTGATCGATTGACCCACCCGCGGTATGTCGGGCTTATCATCGATGCCGCAGGGAAAGCCGACAGCGATGATGTCGTGTTGACCGTGGGGTATGATGAACCGCTTGAAAGGAAAACCATATTCTGGTTCAATAACGCCTCCCAGGAATGGAAAGAAGCCGGGAATGTCGTCTGGGATGAGGGGGAGAACCCCTTTGAAGGCGAATATGACGGTCATGCCGCTGTCACTATAGGTTCTGATACCGTGCCTTCGTTTGACGACTTCAGCGGTGTAGTTTTTGCCGTCGGAAGCGGTCGGGCCAGGAAGCGCTCCAGCAGCAGGGAGTGGTATGAGTGTTTCATTGCGACAGCCGCGTTCGGCTCACCGGATTCTGCACCGGTCCGTGTCCTGAGGGCTTTCCGCGACAGCTATCTGGCTTCCAACAGTGCCGGCAGGTGGTTTGTGGATATTTATTATCAGCACAGCCCGCGCGCGGCCGAGTTCATCGCCCAGAGGCCTACACTACGTATTGTTACCGGAGTGGCGCTCATGCCGATATGTGCGGTGGCTTATTTGCTTGTTAATGGATATGCCGCAATAATTATTGCTATAGCTTTATTCCTCTCTTTCTTCTGTATGAGATTGTATAAGAGAAAAGCATAAAGCTATGTGATTTACTGAAGGACAATTAACCGGGTCAGGTAAGGTGAATAGCCGTTACCTAACCCGGTTTTTTTTGCGTTTTTCCCCTAATATTCATTTTATTATTTACATTGTGGTAGCGCCTTGAAATGACCTCGTCAGAATGCCTCTGAACCACAAAATCAAGTGGAATGAACCACTAGGGGGTTGGCCGAAAAGGCAATAATGAGCAGATGCAGCTATTTCAAGTGCAACCGCGCCCCTGCCGGGGCGCATTTATCTTTGTATCATTTATTCCCCTCTGGTTAAAACCAGGGGCTACCTAACCTCGCCCCGCTGGGGCGAAGACAGAGGCCTTGCCCCCGTGGTTATCTTGGTTAGCCTAAAAACACAATGAAGATACTAAAACTAAAACTTTATTCGGACTTACGCAACTAACCACTAAGGCCTTTAAATAGGGAATGCCGTTATGTATAACACACCTTAAAGCGCAAATTTCTCAGAAAAATTCTTTAAATTGACAAAAATAAAAAAATAGGGAGATGGAAAAGCAGTTCTCCTATAGGTATAGTTACCTCATATTTCCAGTTATTCGGGTACGGTGACCGGCTTGAAGATGACGGCAGTTTCCGGGAGTGGTTCGGATTTAGATGGGCAAACTCGAGCGGAGATATGCGCGTTGTCACTCCGAACCTGCGTCACCTCGGGCGCGATCGGGTTACATGTCCCGACACCGGGGATACACATCAAATACAACCGGGACACGAACAGCCTTTTGCACTGGATCAGGGCGCATCTTCACAACCTGAAACCGGGAATGAACTGATGTCGAACGGCCGGCATGGTCACTGGTATTACAGGAATCATTTCGGCATGCAGGGCGCGAATGTCGGATTCCTCGACGGGCATGTGGCTTGGCGCTCTGATGATGAAAAAAAATACCGACACAGAGATTTTCAAAATCGAATACACTGGTGAAACGACAAACGAAATCTCTATCAAAGGATGGCATTGGAGCAAAAACTTCGATTCATTTCTGCTGCCCCCCCGGCGTAGATATGCTCAATGCAGTCTTTGACGACGGAGGCGTAGCCGCCCTCGAAGAGCAACAATGGTTTCATGACGACTACCCCTCAAAGTTTTAAGAGCCTCACTGCCGGGCTTTAATATACAACCCGGCATTTCACTATCTATGGTAGATAAGCGCCGTAATCTCTGAGCTGAGAGCGCAGGGCATCAGTATCGACATTATGGACGTCAGTGTTATTCGAAGCGGCCATGGCAGCGGCGATTCCGGCCGCTTCGCCGGTGTTCAGGCAGCAGGCCATAATACGGGTACTGCCATTGACTCTTCGGTCGGTCGAGATGCTGCGTCCGGCTACAAGCAGGTTGGATTTTCCTTTTGGGATGAGGCAGCGATAGGGTACACCGAAGCTTTCTCCCTTGCCCAGACTCCTTACCTGTTTGCGGTTAGTCTCTTGCAATTCGGGTATGGATTTTTTTGTATTTGCCATTGCTTTTTCCCTGGAAGCTCCATGCACATCTATCCCGTAAGCGTTACGGCATATTTCATCTTCAAAGTCAGCTTTTCTCAGATAGTCGTCGAGGGTAAGGAAATAATCGCCGACAACACGTCGCGTCTCCCGAATTCCCATCATATACCCGCTGGCAACGAGAAAGGAGTTTTTGAAGGCGTGGTGGTATTCGCTGAAGGCCTGATGGTATTGATTAACCATCTTACGACCGGTGATAAGCGCCTGACTGACGTTATCCGGATCGGTATTGTCGACCTCGTAGATGTGCCCGGTATTAAAGCCGAAAATTCCTGGTCCTATTTTTTTATAGCACGAGTGCAGTTCTTGAATCAGCGGATATTTATCCGATTTTACGGCTTTCCATACGGGGCTGTTTTCATCGTAGAAGTGGATACGCGGCCCTTGTGCCAGTTTACCCTCATCAATATTGGAGATAGCAAAGCAGTGCGTTGCCGGTTGCATGGCGCCGTTTTCATCACCTTTCAGGAATTCGGCTCCTGCCCAGGCTGCTAGATCGGCATCGCCGGTGCAATCGACAAAAATCTTTGCCTGGTATGCCGTCAGTCCGCTCTTTGAGGCGACTAGCAGTGTTTCCGGGTTTCCTTCGCTGTCGCATTCGACTCCGCAGAGCTGATTATGGAAAAGAACTGCTGCACCGAACTCAGTGACCATCTTATCGTAAATGAGTTTGAGCAGTTCAGGATCAATCGGAGGAGCGACAAGTTCGTTATTTTTCAGGTCCTCTCTGAAGTGCGGCATGCCGTCAGCAAGCTGCATCCGTATCCTTTCAGCAAGACCGCGGGCAATGTTTTTTTCCCCGTCATGATAACCACAAAACCAGGGGACCAAACCCATCGTTCCCATTCCGCCGAGAGCACCATTCATCTCAATAAGAAGGGTGTTGG
>PUNP01000486.1 GCA_003551785.1 Candidatus Brocadiaceae bacterium
CGCCGCCGATCTGCCTCTGTGCTCTTGCCATTGCCTTCGGCAATATTCAAGGGAATCGATTGGCTGGCTCCAGTCCATTGGTCGCGGGCGTGACGATGGGCTCCATTCAATTTCTCGGATTGCTCAAACACCCATGCCACATAACCGATTGCAAGCCGATACACGTCGAGTTTTTCATGCCCTAAAACCATTTTTTCGATCCCGATCACGATTTCTGGCATTGCCGCTTAGTTCACAATCTGAACGGGGTTCACTGAGGATTTACGAAGTTCTTTAATATTAACCCGCTTATTGACCTGAAATGTTCAAGTCGTATTATTCATCGACAACGGCAATAGGCTCACCGATTTCTTCTTTATCGGGAGTTAATAATGAAACGATAATAACTGTGATAAAGCTCAGCGGCATGGCCAGAATTGCCGGCTGGCTGAGCGGAATCCATGCAGCGCCCCTGGGCAGCCCATAAAGCTCGAACATATCGGGTCCGGCTAAGATAATGCCGACTGATGCGGCGATCCCGACAAAAATCGAGACAATTACCCCCAAAGACGTTGTTTTTTCCCAGAACAGCACAAGCATGATCGCCGGGAAATTAGCCGAGGCGGCAACGGCAAAAGCCCAGCCTACCAGGAACCCGACATTTACTCCCCTGAACATGATGCCTAAAGCTACGGAAACAATTCCTACACTGACAGCGGTGGATTTGGCGGCTATGACTTTGGCTCGGCCACTCATATTTAATCCCATGTATTTATCGAGCAAGTCATTCGCTACGGCGCCGGAAGCAGCAACAATTAGTCCGGCAACGGTGCCTAAAACGGTGGCAAATGCCAGAGCGGTAATGATAGCAAATAAAATATCGCCGAAGCTCTGCGCTAAAAGCGGTGCCGACATGTTGTCAGTCTCGGGGTTGAGCGCAGCATTAGCTATCGCACCAAGCCCTAAGAAGAGTGTCAGGACATAAAAAAGGCCGATAGACGATATGGCGACTATTGTTGATTTACGCGCGGCTGTTGTATCTTTTACAGTATAATACCGGATGAGTACATGCGGAAGCGCCGCGGTGCCGAAAAAAAGCGCCAGCATCAGCGAAATAAAATCAAGGCGGCTCCACCAATTGCCGGCCGTCAGGTCGAAATGGCCGCCGGGACGCATCAGCTCATTTCCCTTCACCGATTCCGGATAATAGAGCGTGACAACCGAACCATCATAGTTAATCCTGCTCTCCCGCGGCAATCGAACTTCGGTTTCCGGGTCGGAGAAGGTGGCAAGCAGCTTTAAAGGCCCGATCCAGCCAAGCTGCCCGTCGTGCCCCGAACGGGTACCGAATTGCGCTATCCGCCCCATCGGGAAAAGCGGGTTACCGCTGCCGGAGGGCAGGCCGTTAACCAGAGATTGCCCATCCGGCATTCGCGTGCGATTTTGAGCTTCCTGCAGGACATGAAATCCACCGCTGCGTTCCTCCACACGCCACCAGTTCCTCAGCTTCACGTGCGGTTCGCCGTCTTGAACCGCATAGTATAACCCCTTAATGTAAACACTCTGGGGAGATTCATCGTGCTGCGAAACCATCCTGGATACCACGCCGTCCCTGTCGCGAAAAACATCTCTGCGATGGCCCTGGCGTTTTATGTAGTAAGTAATGCCATCGGCATCCACGGAAAGCGGCTCAGGTTTTTCTAAAAGCAGCCATGTTTCCTCAAGTTCACCGCTTCTGTCATTAATTACCGCCGCTTCATCAAGGTAATTGTAGGGCGTATCGCCGAGATTTTCCTCCCATGTAAGATCAATATCGACGGGTATTGTCTCGAAAATGTATCTTGGAAGCGTTTCGCCGTCGGCGGTTCTGATATCCGGCCGGCTTTCGATTCCTCGCATGCTGATGGCCAGAACAAGTACGGCGGAAAATGAAATGAGCATGCTGGCTTTGATAAACTGCACGTAAGTCGTGGAAGACATACCGGCACTGGCGACCACAATAATGACGACGAGTCCTACAAGTATAACGCCCCAATGGTGCGCAATACCCAACAATGGTTCTATCAGAACCCCCGCCCCGACCATTTGCGGTACTAAATAAAAGAGACAGATGACAAGCGTGCTGACGCTGGCTGCCAGATGGATTGCCGGTGACTCGAACCGTTCGGCGAGTGCATCGGCAAAAGTATATTTCCCCAGCTTCCTGAGCGGCTCGGCCACCACAAACAGCGCCACGACCCATCCGGAAAGGAAGCCCATCGAGTATAAGAAACCATCGAATCCACGAAACGCTATCATCCCGCAAATGCCTAAAAATGATGCAGCTGAAAGATAGCCGCCGGTCAGAGCAACACCATTAACAAACCAACTGACCTGCCCGTCAGCGACAAAAAAACTGTCCGCACTGCGCGAACGTTTACCCAAAAAATAAGACAGCCACAGTAAAAACGCTACAAATGAAACAAACAAAAAAACAGCCATCATTCACCTCCTTCATGATCTGTGAGTTTATCTTCACCTTGCTCACTATCAGAAGCAGCGGCTAAAGACATGATTTTCCTCTCGATTGAGTTGCAGGTCATGCTGTATATAAAGGCCAGGAACAAGGCGAATAATATCAGCCCCATGCCATACGCTACAGCCAGATTAATGCCGAAGGGTAATAGAGTTTCCATCAACTCGACATTCCAGACGGATACAGCGACGAAACCTGTATAGACCAGCGCATAAATCGCGCACATAAGAAAGCCAAAACGCTGCTTGAAGCGTTCTGCTTTTTCAACTTCATCACGACTGGCATCCTTTTTTTCCATAAGCTTCACCTGCGTTCAAGTAAGATAATATAAACTGGCTGAACTGACAATAACAAAAGGAAGGAACAAAATAAGGTATATATTCAGTGAACCGCGCTTACGTTATCACCAACGTGGCCTGTGCAGATGGTGATTTTACGGTGTTCACGGAGGGCTTACCCAAAAAGACGAATTAAATAATCAACCTCATGCTTCACTGAGGATTTACGATGAAACATCTGGTTTCATTCAGATTGTTCTTCACCCCGGCGCACCAACAGGCGTTGGCCATGTTTTGCTATGACCTCGATCTTTGCACCTTTCTCTACATACCTTCCTTCGGCAACGACATCGTGTTGTTCTTCATCGAACTCAGCCTTTCCGGAAGGGTGCAAGGGGGTGATAGCCACACCGAAAGCACCAATCATGTCAGGCACCTGACTTCCTGCATCTGAACCATCTTCAGCCTTCATTCCGGCTTGCGCAGCGCCGCCTGCATAGGCATAGGCATTCGCTAAATTATCCGTTCTTATCAGCTTGTTAAAGAACGGTATCTTCCCTAAATATCGTGCAATCAGCACCATTCCGAAGACGACGGCAAGGAAGACCCCGGTAACTTCCAGCAAATTAAATTGAAAGGCTCTGAATTCGGACGGGCTGGCGGGGAGCCGAAATTGCTGTAACATCAGCACAAGGCTGACAAAAATCAGGAATATCCCGCCGGCCCCCACAAAACCAAAGCCGGGGATGATGAAAAGTTCCACCATCAGCAAGGCTAAACCAATTGAAAACAGGATAATTTCGAAAAATTCCGCATATTGAAGTGAAAATTTTACAAGAAAAAAGGTGGCCAGGCAAATAACCCCCAGTATGCCGGGTATCCCCAACCCCGGCTCATTTAATTCCATATACAGCAATATCAGCCCGGCAATCAGAAAAAGAGGACTCATCGTATTCAAGAAAGTCAGCAGACGCTGCGTTAAAGTAAGGTAAATCCGTTTGACCTGGCCCGGCTCTACCCCTAGTTCATCGAACAGGTGCAGCCGGCTGGTGACGCCTTTGACAGCCAGGCCGTAATCAACGGCCTGGTTAGTAGAAAGTGTCAGAAGCTCCCCCCGGGCTACGATCAATTCTTGAGAAACTATGCTGTCTTTTTTTTCTTCCGACCAGGTTTCCATATCGACATCGCGAAAAAATTCATATTCCTCCTCTCCTTCGGTACGTATTCTATACACGGCGTATTCCGGCGTGACCATTGCCTGCACCAACGCTATAGGATAGCCTCTGTGGCGGGCATAATTCGACAGAATCTCACGTATAACGGTCTGAACCTTCTCGGGGAGCATCTCCCCGGTTGGTGTAACCGGGGCGACATCCCCTATCATCCCGACATTTTTATCCATATATATGGAATTACATGCCAGGGCGACCATCGTGCCACCGCTGAGAGCCTGGGTATTAACATAAGTAACAACTTCAATGCCGACATCACTAAAGATGAAATCGGCGAGGTCCTGAGAAGCCTGAACCGTCCCACCGGGCGTATCCATCTCGAGAATAACGGTATCCGCCCCGGCGTCGATTGCTTCCTGGATACCCTCCTTCACCCACAGGGCTGAAGCTTCATTGATCAGACCGGTCAGCACGACATGGTACACCTTCTCGCGCTTAGAGGAAATTTCATGCTCACCTTCGGCCGGTTCAGTTTCCGACGCATCTTCGGGCAGTTCAGTTTCAAGCGCATGAACAGAAGCCAGGCACAAGGCGGCTAACAACGTAAAAAATACGGCTTTACTTATGCTGTTTTTAAACATAAATCAATCACTCCTGAGGGATTGTAATAACGGCATTGTGCTGCCTGTCTAAATCTATATGACGCCATCCCGGCCTGCTGCGAGGCATAAAAGTACGTTCCGGCAATTCTCTCCCAAACTCGGGACGTCCCAGCTGTAATGCAATTTCAAAACCGTCACGCGGCCTATTTACAATGAGGCGATGAGGGAATATCTCACCATCAATGTCCCTGTATCTGTTCATATGAACAGCCGTATCAACTCCTCCCATTATATCGTAAATAAAAATGGAATTGATATGGAACTCAAAACCGTCAACATGCACCCTTCTGATAGGAAAACCATCGATTTTTACCTCAAAAACATATTCCCCCCCCCGGATGTCCATCACGGTGTCTTCCCATGTCAATCCCAGCCATTGCGGCGAAGCGAACCATAAAAGGATTTCGTTCGGGCGCACCATCTGGGGCATCCGACGATACGCCTCCCGGCTTCCAACAACAACTTCGTGTGAATGCGGCAACTCTAGCCAAAAACTATCTTTATGTGAGCGCAAAGTAAAGATATTCCGTCCAAATCTTTCGCCGCGCAGCCACACACCCGGCAACTCCTTGTCGAAAGCCAATACCCCACCTACAGCCGGATAGCGTTCGGTATCATGTTCTAATTCCTGACGAATTCTTAATGAAATTCGGGTATCAGTGAGGGTGGAGAACAAATGTGGAGATGATTCTGAGACTTTTTGAACGACCTCGTCTCGAGCAAGGTCTTCGGGAGTCCGCAATCTTGCAGGAGTAAGTGTTTTACAGCCGGAAAGGGATAAAAGAAAACAAAAACATATAATAGCAAAATGCGAGGTTTCAGACCGCCTGATAAATCTCAAGATTTTCATATTATTTACTCGACATCCATTTCGATAATTTGCACTTTACGCAATTCGGCTCTAACCGGCTCTGCCGCGTCTTCTTCATGCGTACATGGGAAAGTCAACCGGTATTCACCGAGTTCGAAAAAGCGTGTAATTTCATCACCTAACGCAAGAGTAACAATCCAAACATTGTCTGTTTCAGGTGGTTCTATCAGCCCCGGGATACTCAACTCGTCAACTAAAAACAGACGTTCTCCCCGCATAGCCCGTAGAGTGACCCCTTTAACGGATACCGCCATATCGGTGAGAAGGTAGTCCAACCTTTCCAAAGCTGCCGGATTATTTTCCGGTATCAGACATAAGATAGGACCGGTACGTGTTTCAAATGCCCCCCCTATTCTCATTTCTCCAAGTTTTTCGTCGCGTATACGGGATGGATAATCCCGTGTAAGTACACTGCGCACTGAATCAGAAAAGACGGCATTAATGCTTCTGTCTTCGCCTATGGCCCTATAAACCGCAACAGGCTCATATCGGCTATAGGTTCTTTCAATTTCAACTTGCACCTCAGGCTGTTCATCAGCTTCAACTTCCTCGGCATCGTCTTCGGCACTCAACTGTTCCATCCTTCTGTCGAATTCCTGCCGGGTAACTTCAGTTACCAAAACGCGCAATTTTTCAGTTTCCCCTCTTTGATTCCGGCATTCAAACTCGAACGTATGCTCACCGCTGCTATTAACTAACAGAGAATCACGTTGAGAAGATTCCAGAGTCAATTCATAACCGGCCTGGGGTCGTTGAACACCTTCGGCGGCCCCTGGGTCAATAATGCGTTCCGAAACGATATAGGTATCTCCGCCTCTTCGGCCTAAAATAATACCATAAACGGTCACTTCTTGATCACGCTCCAGTTCATCTGCAAGAGCTAAGCTGTCTATATGATCTTCGGGAACAAGACATACCAAATTACCGGCTAATCTGACGGCTCTTGCGATATTGTAGGACACATCTTGCACTCTGACATTGCGGGCAGGTGGGCTTTCGGTAGAATTAAACCTGCCCTCAAGCTTAACACCCACTTCCCTTCGTTCCTCTGCGAGCCTGTTGATCTGTCTTGATGTAAGCTTAAAGTAATTCTTATGCGGTATCGTGCGTATCCGGGTTTCGTTATTATTTTCGTCGGCAGCTCCAATACATGCAAACGAAAGAAACAGTGCTGTAAGACAGCTTAAAAGTATTGCTTTACATTTCATATTAACTTTCGCTCCTTTGAAATTTGAGGTGTTAAAACGATTCACAGTTTTTCAGGGGCCTCTATACATTCGCAGCCACTTTTACCATCAATGGGGAACCCCGCCAAAAGTTTTTGCCAAGCTTTTTTCGCTGTCGTTTTATATTAGTGCAATTGTAACGTTTTAAATGGCCTCTACACTTTCTATCCATCTTTTACCATCAATGGGGAACCCCGTCAAAAGTTTTTGCCAAGCTTTTTTCAAAAAGCGGCCTACATTCCTTTCGAGTAAAAATCAGGATCATTTTTCAGATTCCCCTGAACTTCATCAAAGACCGACTGCATGACGGAACTATCCCACGCGCGATCGGTATACGGCGATTTCTTCATCTTCTCGACCTCTCCCACTAAATCTTCAGAAAAATAACTCCCGTATATATGGAGCGAATCACATATATCGACATACCGTCCGCAAACGACTTTGGATTTGATCTTATCCTGAATTTTCCGGGCAATAGTATTTTGCAAATCCGTAAGTGCAAAAACATTCATAAACCACGCTTTATACAAATCTCTGGAACGCCAATGCGTATTCATATTCAAGACCAATTCGCCATCCTCTCCTTGCAAAAGCCTGGCCCAAAGACGCTGAAGGCAAGGTGGATCGTCAGTTAGAGGGTCCAGATGCGGAATCCAGGTTATTGCCTGAGCTCTGCGTGTAAATGCCGTATCGGACAGCTTATCCACCATCAACTCAATCTGGTCTAACGGCTCAAACCCACTATTTAAGCCATAATCTTCAGCGCCTTTTAAAGGTTGGTAACCAAATAAGCGCTGGTGGTAAGTATAAGTCCACTTCCCGTCTTGCGGGTTTATCCAATGATCGTGGATTCCATGCACCACCTCCTGGCGATAAATTTCAAGTTCTACCGGCCCGCCGGGGAAATTTTTATGTAAACGCGGCTCCCCCATCGGACTCCTCACCTCAACCATTACAGTAGCATCAAGGCTCGGCGGGTCATCAGGCGAATCATATTCCGTACGTATCTCAGCTCCGTTTTCATAAACGGCTAAAACGGCCTTTTCCCAAGCCTCCGGGATGGTTTCTGCGGTAACTTTTAAACATGGAAGGTTCGATATTGTCATCACACTCACACTCACATCAAATTTAATATTTTAATTGTATTTCTTACATTTGAGGCAAATTTTCTGCACAGATAACCTGCTTTTCCCAATATCTTTACAGCTTATACATTCCGATTCAGAGGACTCTTACACCTGTGCGGTTGGGCGTCACTGAGAACTTACACTACTATTATAATTGACGATGCCTTGATTTGCAAGGCAAACAAGGAGCGTAGGAGCCTGGCCGAAAAACCAAATATTGAGCAAATGCCGCAACTTCAGGTACAGCCGCACCTCTTCCGGGGTGCATTTAATTTTTTGTCATTTATTGTCCCTGGTTAAAACCGGGGGTTACCTGACTTAGCCCCGCTGGGGCGAAAACAGAGACCTTGCCCCGGGCAGGGCAAAGTACGGTCGCCTTGGGTTTTAACCCGATGATGATGATTCACACGTATTTTTGCGTTTTGAAAGGGCGCGGTAGATCGTTGCTTATTGGCTATTGTGCCCTTTTCGGACAAGCTCGTAGGGTATTTATCCACGGAAATGTCGCATACGGGTAAATTGCTCTATATTCAATTGACTATCACGGCAACAAGCCATATAATTATAGCGTAAAGTCCTCATCAGAAAAAGCTAAAAACACCTTTTTAATCAGAATATTTATTTAATTCGAACGGAGTGATCGAAGATGGATCGCAATGAACGTCTCATGTTATTTACATGCCGTACAAGTTATTACCTGACGAGCAAGATACTTCGGGTGTTACGCCAATTTCCGGGGATGAAAAGTTTGGAACTCTATGAACCGGAGGTCATCAAGTTTGCCAATGAAAACCTTAAAGTTAAAATTACTGAAAG
>PUNP01000672.1 GCA_003551785.1 Candidatus Brocadiaceae bacterium
CAGGCGGAATGTATGACAGGCATCTTGCCTGTCCAGGGCGCACGCAGGGATGCGTGCTATACTATGAAGGGCATCTTGTGTTACTATATTTCTCATTTTGCACCTTTTCGGCCACGCCCCTTGTCCCCGGGGAGCGCAGAGAGTGTGATTTTAATTTTTTAGTAGTGGAGAGTTAAATGCTGAAAATTCTTATTACCGATAAGATTTCCGAGAAAGGTGTTGAATATCTGGAATCATTCGATGACGTTACGCCCGTGCTGAAAACGGATATAAATGAAGCGGAGCTTTGTGATATAATCGGTGAATATGACGGCCTGATTATCCGAAGCGGCACTCAGATCACTGCAAAAGTTTTGGAGGAACCCGGCAAACTGCGCGCTATCGCACGTGCCGGGGTTGGGGTGGATAACATTGATATCGCAGCCGCTACCAAGAAGGGCATACTTGTGATGAACACGCCGGACGCGAATACTCTCAGCGCGGCCGAGCACTCGATGGCGTTGATGCTGGCGATGAGCCGGAAGGTTGTGCCGGCTTGCAACAGCCTTAAGGCGGGCAAATGGGACAGGAAGAAGTTTACGGGTAATCAACTCAACGATAAAGTGTTGGGGATCATCGGCATGGGCAGGATAGGTATGGCTGTGGCATGTATGGCTAAAGGGTTTAACATGCGGCTGCTTGGTTACGATCCGCTGGCGAAAAAATCAGAAGCGGAGGAGTTGGGGATGGAAGTAGAGGATGATTTGAATGAATTGCTCCGCCGCAGCGATTTTATCTCTCTGCATGTACCTAAGAATGCTCAAACAAAGGATATGATCAATAAGACTGAGTTTGCAATAATGAAGCCGACCGCTATGCTCGTTAATTGCGCCCGGGGCGGTGTTGTCAACGAGAATGCGCTGTACGATGCTTTGGAAAATAATGCAATTGCCGGTGCGGCTATCGACGTTTTTGAACAGGAACCGCCGGAGAATACGCGATTTGATCAATTGGACAATTGCCTTGTTACGCCCCACCTGGGGGCCAGTACTGAAGAAGCGCAGATTGAAGTGGCGAAAGAAGCCGCCGATGTGCTGCTTGGGGCGCTTAGGGACGGGGGCATCAAAAATGCACTTAATGCCCCCTCCAGATCAGGTGCTGTTTCACGAGTTGTTGGTAGTTACGGGGAGCTTGCCAGACGGATCGGTATGGTGGCTAATGTCATTCGAGAAGGGCAGATTAAAGATGTTCGCTTGCAATATCGGGGCAATATTTTAGATCATGATGTGGATTTGGTTACTACTTCTTTCCAGATAGGGCTGCTCCAGGGGTTCTTCGATACTCCGGTCAATATGGTTAACGCACCGGTATTAACTAAAGAACGGGGGATAGGGGTTGAAGTATCAAAAAACCCCGAACCCCGCAATTTTGCCGCCGAGTTTGGTGCGGATATTATCACAGCCGACGGGAATGTTACCAGCATTACCGGAACCGTTCTGAGTGAGGATATTATGCGCATAATCGGTATCAATGGATTCGATATCGAAATGACACCGTCGGATACGGTGATGATAATTTTCAATGACGACAAGCCGGGCGTCATCGGGGAGGTCGGAACGGTTTTAGGTCGACATGACATTAATATCCAGACGATGGGGGTGGGCCAGAGAACGGCGGAGAAAAAGGCGGTATTGGCGTTTAATATTGATAAGCAGCCCCACGAAGAGGTTCTTGCGGAATTGAATGAGCTTGATTTTGTTAACCAGGTTTATGTGTGCCGTCTTGATTGAGTTGAATGCAATAGGTCCTTAAAATACTCACATCGACATTTTTTTGTCGCTTTGACGGAAAAAATAAAGCATACCCGCGAATGAACCGGAAAACATTAAAACCTCCATCCGACAGACAGCTTGGCATCCGCTCCACGTGGATAATCCGTTCCGTCCCAGCTTGTTGTATCGACAGTCGATGATATGTCCAGATGTACAGCGTTGAACAGGCTTAAACCAGCAGTTATGTAGGTTAACTCTTCGCCGCTCAAGTTGCGCCGGGCACCTATTCTAGGGCTGGGCAGCAAGCGATTTCGGGATTCATAGCTCAGTAATGCGGCCGCCCACTGATATTCCGATCAGGTAGTGTCCAATACGCTGTTCAGGTCGAGCGATGTGCTTAGTATCAAGCTTCTATCGATAGTGTGCAGTGCGCCCTGAACAGTATATTGGCGTTCCATGACCCATTCATCTCCGCCGCGGCGGGCTTGCGGATTCGCCTGGAAAAAAAGCGAGTCACTGGTATCGGGGTAGTCGAAGGACGGTTCGTTGATATTACGTATCACGCCGCCGAAGGTATATCGGTTAGCGCTGTACATCAGGCCGAGGTCCAACCCTAGTCCTGTCGTTGTTTTACGGTTGTCGAATTCATCCTCAACCGTATCCTCCATATCATCGTCATAATCCAGCAGCACCCCCGCTCTGACCAGTGAGACGTTATAGTAATTGAGGTTGGCACCGACATTCAGCCGTCGGCCGGCGTGTTGAAACAGGGTGCGGCTGAAACCGAGTCCGGCATGAGTGACGACACCGCCCTGAATAGCAATGCCGGCTTCATCAGTTGGTTCGATAGCTATTTCGTGCACTTCAATTACGTTACCCTGGTCGTCCAGTTCCCTGTAAAAAATTCCAGGAGGCTCGTCTTCGGTACCCTCGACGAACCTGAACCTGTCCGCATCGTAAAGACCAATCCCGTCATCACTCCTGACATCGTTCATCAAGCTTTCGGGCAGGGGGGCAAAAGCATCTCCGGTGGATTCAATCGCCGTTCTAACCTCGGCTAAAGCGCCGGCGCTGAAAGTAAAAGTTCCATCCAGCATACCGGAACGTATGGAGATGGGCAGAAAGGGGACCGAGGCTTTAGCTCCAACTTTTACATAAGCATCTTCGGAAATATCGGCCACAAATTTATTTGAATCTCCAATAAAATCATCAAGATCAATGAGGAATTCCTGTAATTCATCAACACTTCTCTCGACGCCATCCAAGAATTCCAGCAAGTTGTTTGCTTGTTCCCATTCATCTTCCCAATCGTATCCTTCCCATTCTCGTGCCTGTGTTTCGAGATCATCGAAATCATCCACTAATTTGTCAATATCCCTGTCAAAATCATCAGTTTCTCCCTGCTCTATACCTATCCCAAAATCCAGGATGGTTCCCACACGCCACCGATGCGCACTGAGTGCCGGATTACTTGGGTTGACGATAGGCGGCATAGCGCGCCATGATTCTCCGACATCGTCCTGAACCGGCATGGCTTTAGAGTGGCGGTAACTTTCCAGATATTGCATCCTCTGCCTGTAATAATCTTCTTCCATTTCCACAGTTTCCTGCGAAGCGTTATCCGATTGTAAGGAATCTTGGGCGATAACTGTTAAGTTAAGGCCGATGATTAAGAGGATGCTCAAAGCGACCGGTAAAGGTGCGTTTAAACTTTTGTTCATTTTCAGTTCCTTATAGTTTACTGAATGTTTTCGATTTCAATCACGCATTTTGAACTAATTAAGGGGGGCGACAAAATAATCCGGCCTGGAGGGCGTACCTGGGCTTAATTCTCTATCCGGCCATTCTTCGGTCAATTGATGTATAGCCCAACGAAAAGAACTTATTAATTTATCACCTTGCGGTATATCGGACAAGATTTCTTTCAAAGGTTCGGCTGCTCTTGTGGCATCAGTGCGTGCAAGAGCAACGACTGATTCAATAATGATTTCTTCTAATTCAGCCATTTCAGAATCCCAATCTCTGACACGTGCTAACAGCAGGTTGGTGTAGTTGTCCAATTCCATGTATCCTATAGCGCGGACGCATGCTCTTCTGAGCATAGTCGGCTTACCGGAGCTGGTCATCGTTGGTTTTTGGGGGATTATTTGTTCCAGCCTCCCAGCCATTTCTTCATATCCTAATTTGCCAAGCGATAAAATAGCGAGTGAGCGGGTCTCCACATCCGTATTTTCATCTTCGGGGAATGCCGTTTGGTAAAGGTAGTGCGTAGCTTCAGGGTCGCCTATTTCCCCCAGAGCCCACGCAGCCCAGCGTCGGGAGGGAGCGAAGTCGTCCTGAAGCAATGCGAAATGTTTTTGAAGATTCCTGTCCGATTGCAACATCCCCAGGATACGGCTTGACTTTGCTCTGACTGTTGCTATCTGGGAATTCAGACCATCACCGGCCAGTTCAATAACCTTGTCATGTACGAGTTCAGCCAGCGTAACCAAAGTGTCGGCGGCGGTGTCCCGGACGTAGTAATTGGGGTCGGCGAGTCTGGCAAAAGTATCGGATAACAAATTGGATAATTTATATTTTTTAACGATTTTCAATGTGGTTTTGCGCACGGTCTGATCGGGGTCTTGAATTAATTTTTTCAAAAGATCATCATTATCCTTGATGACGTTTAAATTCACCAAGGCTAACAAACTGTTACGACGAACGGCCGCGGAGTCATCCCGGGTCATCAAAATGAGTTGTTCTTTTTGATCTTCGGCCTGCAAAACACCGATAGCCGATGCGGATTTACTGCGCAGGACTGAGTATGGGCTGTCGAGGTTATTCAGGATATATGGTAAACTTTGTTTTTCTCCGATGGCTTTGGCCGCTTCCGTAGCAGCTAAAGCGATGCGCAGGTCATCGTTATTTAACTGTTTGTTAACCGCTTCGGCAGCGTCGATGTTGGCAAGATGTTTCAATCCCGTGAGAGCGGCTTCGGCTATAGCGGGGGTTTGGTGAGTAGTTTTTTGAGAAAGAAGCTCAATTGCATCATGGTCATTTAATTTTACCAAGGAAATGAGTGCCTGAGCTATGACATTTGAATGCTCGTCTTTGGCCAGAGTGTTGAGTTTTTTTGTAAGTTTATTTGTCGTATCCTGATCGATAAAAGTTTTCAGTTCCGCGGCGGATTTTGCGGCTT
The DNA here is from genome assembly GCA_003551785.1 of Candidatus Brocadiaceae bacterium. Next base: position 4,933 of record PUNP01000672.1, read on the forward strand.
GTGCTCTTACACCTTGGTGTTTGTGTTCCATTGCACGCAGTATCAAATCGGCATTAAGTTCGCCCGGCCAATCACCGAGCAACATAGCGATTTTCTCGGCTTCTTCGTCCGTGCCATGCGTGAGCATATCGCTGAAAATATCAATGTGAGCCCTGGAAGGCTCGATGTATATTGAGGCAGGGATATCTTTTTCCCAATGCTCAAGTATAACCTTATCTTCGAATCTAAAATCTTTCCAGCCGGATTCCCGACCGGCAAGAAGCGTATTTCCCAAAAGCAAAAGCGACAGTAATATAAGCAAATAGATTGATTGGCAGTATTTTAAAGAATTAATGATCATTTTCCTTAGTATCCTTTTTATAAATTTGCAAAAAACATTTTGATATGTTATCTTAATTGTAAAAAAGAGGAACATCCAAGTTCATGTATTATAATACAAAGGTAAACCGCAGTCAATATTGCATAAAGAGATTTTTCTGAGTGATGCGTATGGTAAGGCTGAATAAATCAAAAAATGCATTATCCGATACATGTTTGTGGGTGTTACTTGGTGCTACATCTGTTGGGAAGACGGAGATTTCCATAGCATTTGCAGAGAAATTAAGCGAAGAGTGTGGTCTCGAAGCCGAAATCGTATCCATAGATTCCATGCAGGTTTATAAAAGGATGGATATTGGTACGGCTAAGGTGTCCGAGGCTGACAGAGCGCGTGTGGCGCACCACATGTTGGATGTAGTGGAGCCTTCGGAATCTTTTAACGCGGCTAAATTTTGCCGTATGGCCTATGTTGCTCTTAAGGAAATACGTAAAAAAGGGAAGCAGCCGCTTTTGATTTGCGGTACTCCGTTTTATTTGAAAGCATTATTATGGGGTATGTTTGACGGGCCTGATGCTCAGCCTGAAATAAGACGGCGTTTGCGTTCAGAATGGAAGAGTTATGGAGTGACTTACCTGCATGAACGTCTCAGAAGTGTTGATCCCCGTGCCGCTGAAAATATCAATGAAAATGATTATAAGAGGATTGAGCGGGCTTTGGAGGTTTATGAAGTCACAGGTGAACCTATAAGTGAACAGCAGGTAAATTTTGACGGCCCACCCAAGTTCGAGACAAAATTTGTTAGTCTAACGCGCCCTCGTGAAATATTGTATGCAAGGATTGAAAATAGAGTTGAGCAGATGTTTGAGAGCGGTTTAGTTGATGAAGTGATGGGGCTGCGTTCTGATTTGGGTAAGCAGGCATCTCAGGCGGTTGGCTATAAAGAAATTTTGGCCTGTTTGGAGGGGGAGATAGCTTTAGATGAGGCAAAAGAGCTGATAAAGAGAAATACCAGACATTTTGCTAAGGACCAGATTGGGTGGTTCAAACGTTTCCCTGTAAGCGGAACGATAGAGTTGGGAGACAGCGTATATTCCTCCGATCAACTGACCGAGATGGAAAGTCACTTTACAAGAGGATAGGGAATGAGTTATAATATCGTTGGGGTTTTATAGCTGTCATTGCAGGTGTCTTTTGATTATCCGTAAGTTTTCAGTGAAACACGTCTCTCCCTGCTGGGGCAAAAGGCGGTTTCAGATTTTATACATACAAAAATCAGACGTTGGTTGTTCACAGAGGATTAGTCATTATCCAGTCCAACTGGTTCACTGAATATTTACAAAGGAATCATAAAGTGTTAAAATTTGGTATTGTTGCGTAAATCTTAAGTTGGAGGAGGCTCAGGTTTGCCGAAGAAAAGCATATGGGCGTTAGATATTGGTGCTTGGAGTTTGAAAATAGCGCGTGGGCGGCGCGAAAAAAGCGGTGATATCTTGATCAATATGTACGACGAATTCGATTACGAGGCTCTGGGGGTAGAAGGTGACGGAGAGTTGTTATCCGGTGCCTCGGAGGCCATGGAAGAGTTTGCTAATCGTTATACTGTAGGCCCTTCCGATGATTTATGTGTTTCAGTAGGCGGTTCCGGCGTTTTCAGCAGATTTATTAACCTACCGCCTGTTCCTGAAAGTATTGATGATATCATACAATATGAGGCAAGGCAGCAAATTCCTTTCGATATGGACCAGGTTGTTTGGGACTATCAGCCGGTTAAGGAATCGCATGAACCCTGGGAGGAAGTTAAAGTAGGCTTATTTGCTCTGAAAAGTGAAACTGTCGATGAGTTGATGAGCATTTTACATCCCTGGCGCCGCAATTTACGACTTGTCCAGCAATCCCAATTAGCCGTGTATAATTGCATGTCCGTGGAGGGATATGACTCAGAATCCGCTGTAATTGTCGATTTAGGTGCTAAAACGACCGGAGTAGTGGTTATAGATCCCCCTGAATTTTGGCTTCGTTCACTGTTGGTCGGCAGTGATTCGCTAACCAAGAAAATCGAATCTCATTTTGGCGTTTCCAAACGAGAGGCGGAGCGCATTAAAGAGCGGGCCGGCGAGAGCGGCCGGTCAGCGCAATTGCTCAGGGTGGTAGGCAAACCGGTAGGAAATATACTTAGCGAAATCCAGAGGTCTTTAGGCTATTATAAAACCCTTTCCCCGGAAGTTAAGTTGGACAAGATTGTCGGGGTGGGGAATGGTTTCCGACTGAAAGGTGTAGATAAGGTCATTGCGGAGGGACTTCAAAGTGAGGTCAAGGTTTTTGATGAGCTTGACAATATTGTTTTAAGCGAGGAGGTCGAGGAGGCGATTGGGGACGGCTTGTGCGGATGCTGCGCTCTGTTCGGTTTGATAGCGCAGCGTTTGGGGGAAGGACGGGTAAAAGTAAATATGGTACCCGAAGATATCGCATTTGAAAATGAAATGCGGGCCAAAAAACCTTTTTTGGCTGGAGCTGTTGCAGGTTTGATGCTCATTGTTTGCATGCTGATTATCGGTGAAATGCTGTATGGGAGCCGGCTGGCCGAGCACGAAAATGTGGGGGCCGGTATACCGGAGGAACTTCAAAATGTTGAGCGGGAATATGACAGAGTGCGTTCAGATGTGCAAGAGATTAAATCTGAGTTGGAGCTTTTGAGTGTGCGGAGTGCACGCAGGGATAAACATCATAATGTTCTTTCCGAGTTCACTAACGCGTTGCCCCAGGGGAGAATACTCGATGCGCAGAATCTCCTTCCGGCAGCTGTCTATATCCGGGATCTTCGGCTCCGCTGGGTAAAAAATGACGTTTACGAAAGAGTGATAGATGATGATGAAGTTGTTGAAATGGAATCTGAGAGAGATTTGCGCAGACGCAGCAGACAGGAGCCGGAAAGACGTGATGATACGGATCAGGAAATACCGCCGGCCGGTTTCTCGGCTGTTGCAGGTGAAGATGCTGTGCTTGCTTTGAAGGCGCGATGTGAGTCGACTGTAGTGCGTATGCGGTACCTGCAAGAGGTCGTCTCGTCGCTGGAAAGAGCCAGATATGCGGATACCGGTGAAAGAGTTTTTCGGGATGTGAGATTAGTCGGTACGCCCGGACGCATTTTCCGTGATTCCATGACTGGTGAATTGGTGACGGACTCCCAGGCAATTCATTTCCTCCAATTTGAATTGTTTGCAGGAGTCAATCAAAATGATGATGAAGAGGACGCAGAAAATGGTCAGAGATAATTTTCAACTTTGAGAATTGATAATGCTTTTTTTAAGTCGATATAAATTCTGGATAGGTATCGGGGTAGCTATCTTGCTTAGTTTTTTATTGTTGTTTTTTGTATGGCTGCCGAGTTCACGTGATAATCGCCGGAAAATTGATGAAATTCGACAGGTCTCCCAGGAGTTAGAAAGAACGGCGCGTGGAGAAATAAAAGATGAAAGATGGATAGAAAAACAAAAAGAGTTGAAAGCTGAATTGCAATCTGTCAGGGAGAGGTTGAGGGCATCTGTAAGGGATTATTATCCCAGGCTCAGAGAACTTTACGATGAAGATGATGCTTTCGGTGAGGATGTGATTTCAGAGTTCTGGCTTTTTCAAGACACATACGAAAATAAAATGCAAGATTTGAAAAAAAGTGTTGAGGACAACGTGCTTTACGTTTCCTCTCCTGACTTCTTAGTGCTGCGTTCTCTGGATGATTATTTAGAAAGCCCACCGGATGAATTAAGAATAATCGAAATGGAATATTGGGTGCAGAGAGCCATAGTAGATAAAATAATCGGTATGAATGAACTGGTTATGACGGTTCCCATTTTTCACCATCTCAATATTTTAAGGCAACACTCTCAAGAAACGGCAGAACGTGATACTGACAGAAGAACTCCCAGAAGGACCTTTGAGAGAGATGAGGGATTAAACGATGATGAGCCAGCCCTTGCTTCAATGGCCCGATTTCATAAAGAGCAGGAATTATTCGATATCTGGCCTTTTGAACTGTCCGTAACTTTGCCTTTCAGGAATGTGGCTGATCTGCTGGAAGAATTCGCCCGCAGCCGTTCGCGAATTGAGATCGTTAATGTCGAGATCGAGAGAGAGAGAGTTTATTGGGAAAATATACTGGATTTCGAGACAGAGGAGGACGATGAAGATGCACAGATTGACCGTGAGGCGGCCTGGAGAGATAGAGATATCGAGCGTGAGATGCTTAGAGACATTGAGCGTGAGGATCCCAGGAGGAGAAGGACTGAGGATATGCCGCGTGACGGTGAGCCTGAACAGAGGATAGACCGCCGGACCTTCCGTGTTCCGGAAGAACTTGTAAAAATAAAAGTTATAGGATACCTGCCTGATTATAAGGGCTATCCGGAACCGGAAGAAGATAACGAACAAAGACGCTAATTACTATATTAAAGCTTACATTCACGTTCCCGTTTGGGGGAAAATTGTTTATGGTTGTACATCAAAAAGGTTTTTTTCTTAGAAATTTCGAGAAAATAATCTCCGCTGTTATTGCTCTGTTCATATTGGTTGCTTTAGGCTATGTTGTGAATGTAAACAGAGCCGTTGAGCTTAAGGACCTGTTGGATCGAATAGAGGAAAGTAAAGTTATTATAGACAGAGGTGCCGGTGAACCCCCTGAAGAAACAATCCCTCCTTATGAAAGCTTATGGGCTAAAAGAACGGAAGTGCGCAGTCCTGAAGAATTCGCCAGTGTTTTTTGGCCTTCTTTCCCCGAATATTATCCTGAGTTCGTCGCCGGCACTGGAAGGGAATATGTATTAGAATTTACAGATCCAATTTATGATAATACCATCGAAATTGAGGTGCTTGAGGGAGAAAATGTTCTGTCTTTAGAAGATATTGCTCACCCCCACCCTCTGTATGGAGATGAATCGCGTATGGTTATAAATACCGGCTCAGGTGAGGGACGGGTCAGGGTTGTGGCCAAAGGTGGTGGAAAAACTCATATACGCGAGATCGTTACCGATGAGGCCATCGATGTGCCGCCAAGTCCTCCGCTTAATCTCGCTGCTAAGTTTACACGAGGGAGAAAAAAGTTGCATTTCGAACATAATCCCGAAAACGAAGAGGGAGTTGTCGTCGAAGAATATGAGATATTCAGAAAAAGAGCACGGGATATCTTAAGCAGTTTCGAATTAGTGGATACCGTCACTGTGCAGGCTGATGAACTGTCTTCTGATGCAAGGGAAGCTTTACGGGAAGCAGGGAAAAGCCCCGCTGAAAGCCGTGATGCTGTAGAGCGTGATATTGATATTGATATTGATGCAGAGGGCGTGCTGTACGTTTGGGAAGAAACGGATGTGAATCCGGAAGAGCTCTATCTCTACAAAGTCAGGACTGTAGGCCTGAAGTCAAATCCCAGAAGGAGTGATTTTACTGATTTGCTCCGGGTCGAAACGCTGCCTACGAATGATTTTCGCTTATGGGACTTCATAGGCGATGAGTTGGAATTTGAGCTTGCCTTTGAAACCGACCGTGTAATGGAAAAAGTGCAGATTGAAAACGTGCTGGGTGATCGGGTGGGAATTTCTGTTGAAGACCGCAATGAGGATTATCCCATCGATACTTCATGCTTAATAATTGATTTCCATAGTCAGGTAAGACGTATAATATATGTTGATCCTAAGAAAAGAATTAAATCCCTGAGCAGGGATTTCTGGAGAACCGGAAGTGATGATGATTACCCATGGGAACCCGAAGATATTGCTGATGAAGAGACAAGAGAAGAGTGGGATCGGGATCCTGAACTTGATCCTTATGGAGGCTTTAGGGACCCGGACTAAACTAACTAATTATTCTTTTTTCTTTTAATAAGTCCTCAGTGAACCATGTCTCGTTTTTTATGTATGAACGCTGGGTCCTCCGTTTGCCGTTGCCGGGAACATGGGCGTACCCGACCGCATGTTATCTGTGAGGACGAGATTTTCGCGTTTCCTCGGGAGAGGTGGTTCACTGAGGACTTACTTCATTTTAGTTTTATTGGTTTTATTATTGATTATAAGGGGTTTTATTATGAAAAGAAGAAAAGAAATATCTAAAAAATATTTTACTTTTTGTTTTCTTGCCGTACTGCTTGTTCTCTTTTTTATTTCAACTGATCATATCTGCATAAGTGATTTTGATGTCCTCGAGGATGCTAAAGCACAGGAGGGTCTCTCGGAATCCCAGCAAATAGAGCGATTGCTTGATGAAGCACTAAGTCGTGCAAGACACGGACATTTAGAAGCAAGCAATGCTTTGCTCCAAATTGTGAAAGAACATTCCGAATACGGAATCGAAGATTCTGTCGCCGGCAAGTTGAGTGAAGTTGAATCTGAAATAGAGAAGGTTAGGGCGATGGTGCCTGATTCGGAAGCCGGGGCTAATGCCTTGATTGATGAAGCGAAAGATGCTGTGGAAAGATACGATTTCGAAACCGCCGATTTCAAACTTAATCTTGTAATAGCCAGTGATGTTCTAACTTACTTCCCTGAGCTCTATGTTGAAATTCAGGAGGTTGCAGAGGAACGGGAAAACCTGCGGCGCACTATGGCACCCCAGAAGGAAGAAGCACAAGAATTTCTACGCCGGGCAGAAGAAGCTATTGATGCGGAAAAACCTGAGTTGGCGCAAGAGTATATCAGCAGGACTGCCGAGCTGGAGGTTTTCCGTGCCGATGGCGAACTTAGGGAATGGGCGGAACTACTGGCCCTTGAGGCGGAAGAGTTAGAGGTTGAACTCTCTGCTGTGAGTGAAAAACGAGAGAGAGAGGAACTTAAAAGATATGCCGATGCCCGTGTTGAGAAAATCCAGGATGAAATTAATGCTCGTAATTTCCACAATGCAGCCGTTTTATTGGATGAACTGAGAAATTCTGAAGCATACGAACTCGAAATAGATGATATTGTCGATGTCGTAGAAATGCTGGATAAGCAACTGATTGAAGCAAGAAATCTCTGGGAGAATCAATTGCAAACAGTTGCTGATCTCATTGATGAAGCTGAAGAATTAATTGAGTCTTATAAACTCGATGAAGCCAGGGGAATCCTGGAAACTGTTAAGAATAAAGATATCTATGAAGATGTCCCTGAATTGCAGCATTCTGTAGATGTCCTGCAGAAAATGCTGGAAGAGAGGCATGAGCATTTTTATGAAGAGCGCAGAGTGGCTTTGGAACTGCTGGAAGCAGCAGAACAAAGAATACTTGAGTATGATTTTGAGAGTGCCCGGGACTTATTAGCGGATGTCGAAAATTCAGCTGTTTTCGATACCGATGAAAAGGTTGCCGCTGAGTTTGAAAGACTTTCCGAAAAGCATGAACATCTAAAAGAGGACCTTGAGAACAGAGAGGAACACTTAATGCAACTCCTGGCCGAAGCTGAAGATGCTATCCAGGAACAGGATTTCGAGGCGGCCGAACAAATTATCACTGATGTAGAGTATTCAGACGAGTACGATCTCTTGCCGGCAGTTCAGGAAAATTGGCGGAGTGTTTCGGAAAAATTACAGACAGAAATGGCTTACTGGCATGATGTTGAAGCCGAGAGGGATAGAATCCACAGCCTTTTGGATGATTTGAATGACTATATTGAATCATACCAATTTGACTATGCCAGTGATGTTATTGAAGAGATAAATGCTTCGCCGGCATTAGCTCATTATGAGGAATTACAGACACGATTGGACAAGGCTGAAAGTAAATTGGAAGATGCGCATTCAGAGTATATGGCTGCAATTGAAGAACTGGAGCATTTGATGGAAGAAGCAGGAAACGCTTTAGGGAATTGGCATTTTGCCAAAGTACGTGACATATTACGTGAAATACACAAGATGGAGGTTGACCATCTGCCTGAAGCGTGGCAAAGTAAACTCGATAATTTTGAACTTGAATTTGCCGCTGAAACGCTGGAGGCTGCTGATAGGCGGGCGGCGGTTTCTAACAAATTGGCAGAACTTCGAAATGCCATACGGCAGTGGGAATTTGAACAGGCCGAGCGCATTTTAGATTCGCTTTCCGATGACGATATCGTCTTTGCTTTCCCCGCCTTAAAACGCCAGTTAAGCCTTTTAGAAAAAGAATATGCAGAGTCGATAGAAGAGGCAGAGGCACGCATCGCTGAAGCAGAGGATATGCCGTTGGATGTTCCGGAATTGCCGGATGAGGATGATTTAATTCAAGAAGACCCCCCGGATGTCGATGAACAGCGAGTCATTGCCGAGGCAGAACAGACTCTGGAAAGAGTTTATACCGTAAAAACTATGGAAGATTATGAGACTATATTATCTGATTTGAGAAATTCAAAAAAACAGCTCCAACAACTTGAAGTTGAGCCTGACCGGGAGGTGGATGATCTGATCAGTGATATCGGGGATGCTCTGCATTATGTTAATTTCCGCCTGAATGACTACTATGCTTTTTTCGATCTGCTTGAAGAATCTGCGAATATGGCAGAACAATTATTTTTTGATGACGCTGTCGAAATCCTTGATATGGCTATAGAGTTTTCAGATGATCAATATCTTGCTTTTGAATCCGCACCTGATATCGAGTTACCATATTATGGTGAGCTGAGCGAGAGTGTTATTGATGATATTGCTTCTGCTAAGGATAAGTGGAGTAAACTCTATAATTCTGTACTTACCGTACAAACACAGTTTGACAATATTAGACGGTTTATTAACGAAGAGGACTTTGACAGTGCGGAATCCGAGCTGGAGAAAGTTTTCGATCAGCCTGCTTATGAAAAAATTGAAAATTTGAAAACCCGGACTCAGGAAATTCAAACGGAACTGGAAACCGCTAAAGAAAAGATCGCCATCGACAGATTAGCTCAGCGAGCTCAGGAATTATTTGAAGAGTTCAATTCGCAAGTCAGCAATTTGAAGTATGCAGAGGCTGAAGCTACTTTGAAGGCGATTGAAAAGAGTGAAGCTTATCAAGAGTTGGATTGGGTGGAAGGTGAGTTCTCCCGCGCCGAGCAAACCCTTTCCAAAACTCGTGAGGCTCAACAGATGTGGCACGATGCTATAACTGCTTATGAAGAGGGAGATTATCCAGAAGTTGTTAGTAATGTCCAAAACTTTAAAGATGTCAATATACATGTTGATCCGAAGTTGGATTCTGAAGCCTCCCAGTTGGCTTTAGTATCTGAAGCAGTCATGGAGATGTATTCAAATATCTTTGCTGAAGCCGAAACTCTTAAGGAGGACGGAGAATATGAGGGGGCTGAAGAACTCTTCCAGGAAATTGTCGATGCCGGAATAAAACTGCGTGATGAACTCGAAGTGCTCGCTGAAGAACGTCTTGAAAGTGTAAGGGCTTTAATTGCGGAACGTGATGAAGGTAAATTGCGTACAGCTCGCCAAGAGCAAAAGCAAAAAATTCTGGAATCGGTTGATGCCGCTTTGGAGAAAACTCAGGCAGCGAAGACTCGCGAACAGTACCGTGCGGCTTTGGAAGTTCTAAATAAAGCTCATGAGCAGTTGAAAGAGTTTAATCCACAGAATGGTAATGATGTCGAGACCAGGTTGGAAGAATTAAGAAAAATGACTCGTTATGTCGAATCTCAGTTAGCGGCATTTGATGAAATTGATGATTTACTGGCACAAGCTGCTGAATACGTGCATAAAGGCGAGCTGAGCAGCGCGGAAGAATCATTAGACGCTGCATTGAGCCTTGCTGACGATAAAGAACTTGAGTTGGAAGAGGCCCAATTATCTCTAAAACAGGATGTTATCAGTGCCGTAAACGAGGCGTATATTGCCGAAAACCCGGATGCCCGTCAGTATCATCTTGCTATTTTGGAACAGTTGCAGAAACACCATTCTGCTAATAACTTTCATATCGCCAGGGAATTGTATAACATCCTGGATGGCCACGGCGATATGCGGTTGTTTACCATCCAGGAAATACATACGCTTGATGATATTGAACAGGATGTTGTTCAGTTTGAAGATACGGTTGCCACCCATTCAGAGACCCTGAATGATTTGTTTATGGAAACGGAACAGCTTGTCGAAGATGGGAAGGGACTGCAGGCTTTGAAAAAATATCAGGATATGTTGTCTTATATCGAGCAGAGTAAACTTCCGGCTGCACGCAGGATAGAGTTCCTCCAGAACTTCCTGGAAGTAGCACGGGAACTACCCAAAGCACTTGCGGAAAAGGCCCTTGAATTGGACGAGGACCCTGAAAAGTTCATTGAGAGGATACCCGGGGAAGATGTTCTTATTGAGGAAATTGCAGCGCTCCGACGTGAAAAGATGATTCACAACAATTATGTTTTAACTGCAAGGCATTATCTGGAAGGGGATGTTGATGTTGCCGGAGAGTATGCAGCACAAACTCTTCGTCATATAGATGAAGACTTTACTATTGAGCGGTTATTTGCAGAGAATGTTGTATATGAAAAATATATACCGGTTGTTCAACAGGAAATTAATGCCGGTAAATTTGAACCGGCTCTGGAGAAGTTAAGTACCCTGATGGATACAACGATTTATTCAGAAGAAGCAGATGTGAAAGACAAAGTTGATAAATTAATGGCTGAAGCTGTTCTGGAAAGAGATATAGCTTTAGCCCGAGCTTATATAGATGAAGCCGAGCAGCTTTATCAGGTGGATGAAATCGGTGAGGCTCGTCGCCGGATGGAATCGTTGAGAGATTTGGATTCTTATGAACTATTCCCGGATGATATACGGTCCGAAGCTGCTGTGCTGGATTCAAATATTGCCTTGCGTGAAAAGGCCTTAATCTTGCGAAAGCAGGCGTACAATGATATAATGATCATGCTTGATGCCGCAGAAAGGAAATTTGAAAAAGGTGATTTTGAATCCGCAATAGTTCTTTTGGACGATGCAAGGTCTATGAAGGAGTACATGCCTGAGGCCTATCGCCCCGAAGAGCGCGTGGCTGAAATCTCTGCTTTGGTCGAAGATTATAAAAGATTCAAAAAGGAAGCAGTGGATACGGCCTACGGTATCTTGGATGAGGCTCATGAGCTTTTTGAAGACGGTTACTTGGAGCGGGCGGACGATAAAATAAGTGAGTTGAGAGAGCATGAAGCCTATGCCCTTTCTTCTGACCTCCAGCAGGAAGTTGAAGAACTAAGCCGCCGAATAGCCGCAGTGCCTGAGCCTGATTTTGACCTTGATGGTGATGAACTTGTTGCGCTGATAGGGATGGTAGAGTCCGCCGCACAGGCTGAAGAAAAGTTATTAGCTTTGTTGGATGAGATCGAGGAGCTTTTAGAGACTAATGAATTGGATGAAAGTGCCCAACGCTTAGACGAAATAGAGGATTTAGATGCTGCTCATGAAATCTCATCTGTCAATAATAAAATGAAGGATTTGAGGCAGGATTATCAATGGAGAAGGGCCCGTGAAGAAGCAGAATCGATTTATGCTGAGATTGATAATTATATCGATGGGAGACGCTATTTAAAGGCCCGGAAAAAGGTTGTAGATGCGACTGAAAGTCGCTTTTTTGACAAATTCGCTGATTTCAGGGATACTATAAAGCACTATGAAGAGGTACTGTCTGAGGTCGAAAATGATGCCCAGACTCTATATGAAACTGCTGTTGAAGCTTATCGCGAAGATGATATGGATAGATTGGCTGAATTGCTCGAAGAACTGAAGAGTAAATACAGGAATACCCAATTTTATCTTGAGCATCTTTGATTATACAATCGGTAAATTACTTGTTTTAGAAGAACGGGAGATAACATTATGTTGATCAGTTCAAAAAAGTTATTATGCAGTTCGTACACTTTATTGTTTTTCTCGGCCTTTATGTTCTGTGTGTTAGCTAATGAAGATAATGCGCTTCCCGTTAATAGTGAACCGGACGCCCCTTCAATTAGCGAGTTATACTACAAGACAGCGATGTCGGAGGCCCAGGATGAAGTTATCGAAACGACCAAAAAAGTTGAAGAAATGATTGAGGAAGGTGAGCTTTATGAGGCTAAACGGAAGGTCATGGAGTTAAAAGCGACCTTAAGGCTTGAAGCTGCCGATTACCGGTTGCTGGATTTCGTTGAGAGAAAACTTGATGAAGCTTTGGGTGAAGATTTGGAGCGTGTTATCGAGGAAGTTGAGCAGGAACTGAAAGAAATCGATTTGCTCACCGATTATAGAAAACAAAAGAAAGTTCAAGCGGAACTGAACAGAAGAACTTCTCGGGTCCTGACAGAACAGGCTGATGTCGAACTTTATCAGAATAATAATCCGGAAAAAGCTGCTGAGCTGACTCGCGAAGCTATAGCTTTAGACCCGGAGAATGATCGCGCGGCGGAATTGCTGCTTGAAGCTGAAGTGGAATTGGGGAAGGAACGAGCGATATTGACGCAAGAGGCTGATCTTCTTAGCAGCCAGGCACGGGCTATGGTGCAAGCCAGAAGGCAGGAATATAATGCCATAAAGCGGAGGGCTATTCAACATCAGGAAAAGGGTGAATATGCAAAGGCCGCAGAGACATGGGCTCGAGCCCGAACCCATGCTAATGTTCTTTCCGTTTATGTAGATATGGAAGATGAACTGGAACTCGTTGAGCGTCAATATGAAGAAACTAAGGAACAAGCAAGAATTTTGCAGGAAGAAGAGCAGGAAGAGCTGGCCCGGCGTAGAGAAGAAGAAGCCAGAATAGCTATGGAACGCGAAATGCGAGAACAGGAGGAAATGGAAGCTGAACAGGAAGCGCAGCGTCTTAATCAGGCATGGAGTTATGTAAGGCGAGGACGTTATGATGAGGCGCGCAAAATCGTTGAAGAAATGTTGCTTTTAGATTCTACTAACGAAGGTGCTTTAGTCCTGCAAGATATTATTACAAGGCGTGAACATGACGATTTAATGCGACGAGAGGTGCAGAGAAGGGAGAGGGAAGACCTCGCTTTAATAAGAAGAGCTTATGAAAGAGCGACGGCCCCCGGTGATGAAATCTCCTATCCGGACCGCCAGATTTGGGAACGGATTATGAATCGTGAAGAGGTGCAATACCCGACCGAAGATGTGGTTCGCCCACAAGAAGAACTCGATGTAGAAGAAAAACTTAAGCAACGTGTGGGACTGGATTTTGAGCGCCATAGAGACTTGACCGAGATTACAGATTATATTTCCGATATAACTGATATTTCAATAATTGTCAACTCAAGAGCTTTTGAAGATTCAGAACGTCCGCCCAGAATCAGGGCCAGGTTCACTGCCAGTGTTAGAGATGCCTTGGACCATGTGGTGCGTGAAGGCAGCAGGCCAGGCTATGCTCTGGGTTGGCAGATTGTCGGCGAAAATGTGAGGATTGATAACCCGGAAGCTCTAAAAGATTACAAGCTGAGGATATACGATATCCGTGACTTACTTGTCAGTGTCGACGATACCATTGCTGACGACGTAGGTAACGGCGGCGGGGGTGGCGGCTGGTTCGACGATGATAATGGCGGCAATGACGTTGATTTACGCCTGCGCAGCCCTGTTCCGAGTATCAGGTTGGCGCACAGAGCCAGGGCATTGGAACAACTCATCAAAAGCGTCATAGAACCTAATAGGTGGAGAACAAGGGATCATGAAAATGATAATGATGAACCCGAGGAAGATGATTGGTGGGGGCAGGCATTTGGGGGCAGTGCTGGAAATGATCGGGGCAATGAAGGCCCATACATACACTTCCGTGAAGAAAACCCAGGGGATTTCCTGATTGTTCAAACTCCTGAAGTGCATGAAAGAATTGAGAACCTTTTACGGGAATTGAGAAAGGCTATTCATATCCAGGTACACGTTGAGACTCGCTTTGTCGAAGTGACCGAGACTTTCCTGGAGGAAGTTGGAGTTAATTGGGAAAATCTTGACCTGACACCGGATTTTGAACCCGGTGATTCCGGCCCCCAAATGAGCGCGGATATTGGAACCGGCATCCCAGTTTTTCCCGACCAAACGGAAAATCGAGGTATGAGGTTTGATTTTGGTATTTTCGAAGGTGTAGAAATGGAGGCGTTTCTTAAAGCCGTCAGAATGAGTGAGCATTCACGTGTTACGCATACACCTACTATTACTCTCATGAATACACAGCGTGGTCAGCTTTGGGTCAGAACTTCACGGTTCTTTATAACTGAATACGATGTCGAAGATGATCACTATACTCCGGAAAGAGAGGAGTTTTTTGATGGAATTATGTTGGATATCAGACCTATTGTAAGTTCGTGCAGACGGTATGTTTATCTCGAACTGAAACCAATGATAGATAAAATCATTGCTGTTGACCGAACCACCCAGACTTTTACTATTACCGAAGAGATAACTCCTGATAATGGCGACCAGACCATTGAACGCTCTATACCTGTTGAAGTTGAAATCGAAAACCCAAGACGTTTGGTACAGGAATTTTTTAATACTGTAGGTGTCCCTGATCAAGGGCTTTTAGTCGTGGGAGGGTTGGGAGAATCGGAAGAAAGAACCGTAGAAACAGGTGTGCCTGTTCTAAGCAAGTTACCTTTTGCCAAGCGATTGTTCGGTTCCGAGGGGAGTCGCAGAGAGGATAAGACACTGCTGATTTTGGTACGCCCGAGAATCATTATGTTCCAGGAGGAGGAAGCTCTTGCGTTTTGATGTCCGATAGTTTCACTTTTACTCTCCAGGAGATTCGTTATGAAAGACAAAATGTTTTATTGTCTATTTGGATTCGTCGTTTGTCTGGCAGTGATGTTGTCGTTTAACCGGCTTGATCATGGCAATCCCGCTCATGCCCAGGCTCATGGAACATCAGCGGGCTCAGCGACCGTGGTTTTGGGAGAAGCCGTCAGAGGTGTTTTCCCTCTTATTCTTGTGGATACTGATGACGACAGCCTGATGATTTATGAACTTGACGCCAGCAGAACCAGATGGAGGCTTACCCTGCAAAGCGCCAGGACTTACCGTTATGATAAGCAATTAAGGGAGTATAATATAGAGGACCCGTCTGTCAGAGATGTCAGGAGGCGTTTGGAGCAGGAAGCTCAAAGCCGATAGTTTATTCTTTCCGCGTATGTACCATTTTACAAGCTTGAAACGCTTTTATTTGGCTTTCAAGCTTGTTTTTTTCGTTTATAGCTGTTGATTTAACTTTGCAAATATTTATGGGTATCAAATATCCTTATCGCTATGGCGTATTTTCCGTAGTATTGCTTCTTTCTATGTTCAGTTTTTCAGTTTTGTTGCCGGCTGAAGAAATAAGCCTTTCTACAGGGGATGACCATATCAGGCCCGTCAAGTATGCTGAAATCGAGATAAACGGTGAAATTCCTGAACGGCTGCCTGAAATATACTTCTTGCGACCGGGGATAAATACCCTCAGGGATATACTGCGTCGCATTGAGGAGGCAAAAGTCGATAAAAATGTGGAGGGAATGGTCCTGCGTTTAGGACGTTTCGGCGGCGGGTGGGCGAAAGCTGGTGAGATTCGGGACGCTTTAAGCAAACTCACTGACGAGGGAAAAGAGACAATTGTATATCTGGAACAGGGCGGCAATATCCAGTATTACATCGCTTCGGCAGCCCAAAAAATAGTGCTTCCCCATGCCGGTAATTTAATGTTGGTCGGGTTGCGGGGCGAAGTCATGTTTCTGCGTGGTCTGTTTGATAAAGTCGGGGTTAAGCCCGATTTTGTACAGGTCGGCGATTATAAAGGCGCGTCGGATCCGTTTGTCTATGAGTCTGCCCCCGATGAATTTGACGAATCGCTGAATAGTTTGTTCGATTCTCTTTTTGAACTTTTTCTCTCTAATGTAGCCGATGGACGACGGCTTTCAGCCGAGCGGGTTGAGGAACTTATCGACAGTGGTCCTTATACTCCACGCCAGGCAAAAGAAGATGATTTAGTTGACGAAGTCCTGTCATATCATGAATTAGTGAAGATGTTGGGAGATAAAGTCGATGCACCTTTTGAACTTCTTGCTGATTATGCCAAGGAAGAGCCAGAGGCTATTGCGCTCGGCGAGGGGACTCAAAGGCTGCTAAAAATGATTATGGGTGTCAGGGCCGACTGGGATTTTGAACCAGGTATACCGGAAGACCCCGTAATCGCCGTTATTTATGCTGTAGGGCCCGTCGTTATGCAGCGTCCGGAGGCCTCAATGCTTGACGATATGGTTATCGATGCCCGGTTGATCTTGAGGTTGCTTAAACGTCTTAAAGAGCATGAAAGCGTGAAAGCGATCGTATTGAGGGTGGAGAGTCCGGGGGGCGATGCGCAGGCCAGTGATATGATATGGCAGGCAGTTCGACGAGCTGACAGAATGAAGCCCGTTATAGCTTCTATCTCCGATATCGGCGGCTCCGGTGGTTATTATATCGCCTCCGGTGCTCGACATATTTTTGCTAATGAAGGCTCGCTGACCGGTTCCATAGGGGTTGTCGGGGGCAAATTTGTCGTCAGTGAACTTTTTGATAAATTAGGTATTCATATGGAGGTTTACCAGCGGGGACAGCATGCCGGTCTTTTCTCCCCTATAGAGCAATTTTCCGGTAGTCAACGTGAAAAATTTCATTCTTTGCTGAAAAATACTTATAATACCTTCCTTGACCGCATATTAGATGGGCGGAACATATCCCGGGAGGAACTGGTTGACGCGGCCGCCGGCCGCCCATTTACAGGGAAACAGGCACTCAATGTAAAACTTGTCGATGACATTGGCGGCTTGAACGACGCCATTCAATACGCTGCCGCGGAGGCCGGTATTGATGAAGACTATGAAGTCCTCGAATTTCCTAAATCACAGAGCCTGCTGGATGCGATATTTTGGGGGCGTGACATCGGGGTTAACTACCCGATGTCAATGTTGAACCGCAACAAGCTGAAAGCGCTTTTGCCTGAAGCAGCAGCCGACGGCATACAGTATCTGCATTCTTTATCTCACCTGCGAGACTACCAACCCGCCGCACTTATGCCGGAACTGATCAGGGTACGATAAGAATAAGCCCGCACCAGAAACGAAAGTCCTTAGTGAACCACTTGGCATCACCACCGTGCTGTGTGCTGGTGGGATGATTATGTCCTTAAAATACTCACATCAACATTTTTTCGTCGATGTACGAAAAAAAAGAAAAAAGACAAATATCCAAGTAACGGAAATTCCAAATTCAAAAGGACAAGTTCAAAATAAATTACAATACTCAAAATCATAAATATCAAAAATCAAAGGCTGTTGGCGTGACTGTCCTGACCACGATAACGGGCCGGCAGTCATTTCTTTCACGGGGGCAAGCCCCGTGGGGAATCATTTTGCGGGGCCAATTCATTTCTGGTGGTCAGTCGTTAGAACCACGGGGACAAGCCCCGTGGAGGTTTGATCATTTCGTTGAGATCCCCCCCCACGGGCCTTGTGCCCGTGGCTTGCATGACTGACTACCAGAAAAGCACAACGTCAACAACAGGAGACTCCACGGGGCTTGTCCCCGTGGTTATCATGATTGGCCTGAAATAAGAAGGAAAAAACAAGCTGATTCATGAAGTTGGATATTTCGCCGAACTGCACCGACAGGCGCCCCGTTTTCAGAGCGAAGTAGCTGAAATCAAGTAGCTACTTACTGGCACAATCAACACTCGTTTCCGGAGGAAATTATGTGATTTGCGCCCTCCGCACAGCGCAAATTCCCCGAAATCTTCTTTTTATTGACATATTTCGTTATGTTGCTTACAATCTAAGTCTGTTGGAAGTATCATATTCTGTTAATATTCCTTACGTTCAAGAGTGAAAATTGTTTTTGGAGTTAATAACCTTGGTAGATAAAAAAGATGAAAAAAATGACTATTTGCAGGCCCCCGAAATCATTACCAATCCCGGTCCGGAATTTTCCGCCGACACAAGGAAATTCCAGGGCATATCCAGTATCGCATGCGGTCGGGACGGGCGCGTTTGGGCGGTATGGTACGGGGGGATAACGCCCGGTGAGGATAAAAACAACTATGTTATTGTTGCGCTCAGCGAAGACAGCGGACACACATGGTCGGATGAAGTCCTCATTGTTAATCCCCAACACGATATAGTGAGAGCATTTGACCCCGAGATATGGACGGCACCGGACGGCCGGCTTTGGGTGTTCTGGGCACAGCATCCCGCCGATAACCGAAAGGGATCATTATCCGGCGTATGGGCGGTTACAGCCGATGAATCAAAGGGTCTTGATGCCGACTGGTCCGCTCCGCAACGTCTGTGTGACGGAGTTATGATGTGCAAGCCCATCGTGTTGTCGAATGGAGAATGGGCGCTGCCCGTATCCATGTGGCATGAGCGCCAGGCCCGGAGCGCATCCATCGTGGTCAGTGAAGACCGGGGGCAATCGTTTCAGTTACGCGGCGCTTGCGATGTTCCGCCTGAAATACGGAACCATGATGAACATATGATTGTTGAATTGAATGATAATACACTATGGATGCTGGTGAGGACAAATCTCGGTATAGGTGAAAGTTTTTCAACGGACGGCGGTCGAACCTGGAGCGAGCTTAAGAATTCTGACATCCCGCATCCAAGAACACGCTTCTTCATCTATCGCCTCCACTCCGGTCGCCTGCTGTTAGTGCGTCACGATCCTGAAAACGCGGATTTTGCTGACGGCGAATCTAAAGGCACCCGCTCCCACCTGAAAGCTTATTTGTCCGATGACGACGGTAAAACCTGGCCATACAATATGCTTTTGGACGAACGGGTCGGGGTGTCTTACCCTGATGGGGATCAGAATGAAGAGGATGCAATTTTCGTAACCTATGACTACAGCCGCCGAGACGAGCGTGAAATTCTGATGGCCAGGTTTACAGAAGACGATATCATCAATGGCAAGCCCATGTCCGGCGCGGCAGCATTGCGTGTCGTTATCAATAAAGCAAGCGGGTGAACCTGCATTATCCACTGAAAAAATATTAAGGAGAAGTCAAATTGTCGCTTATTGAACCAGAAGACTTTCGTGCAGCAAAATTGCAAAAATTAGAAGAACTTGATGTTGACCCCTACGGTTCGCGTTTCCCTGGTACGACCCCCATCAGTAAACTCACTGATTCTTTTGATGAGTTACAGGACTCTACCGTGCGGGCCGCCGGGCGTATCACCAACCATCGTGCTATGGGAAAGGCTTCTTTTATCGATATAAAGGATCGCACCGGCACGATCCAGGTCTTTTTCCAGTTAAAAAAGCTGGGCGAGGATAACTTTGAGATACATAACCAGCTTGAAGCGGGCGACATCGTTGGTGTTGAAGGCGAATTGACCAGGACCCGCTCCGGTGAAATCACTATTTTTGTGGATAAATTCCAGGTTCTGTCCAAAGGGCTCCTGCGCCCGCCGGAAAAATGGCACGGATTGAAAGATGCCGAACTGCGCTACAGACGGCGTTATGTCGACCTGTTCGCTAATGAAGAGGTCATGAACTGTTTCAAACAGCGCTCTCATATCGTCAATTTTATCCGGCAGCATCTTGTCGAAAAGGGGTTTTTAGAAGTCGAAACACCGATGATGCAGTCGGTTGCCGGTGGCGCCGCCGCCCAGCCTTTTGTCACGCACCACAATGCGCTGGACATCGATCTTTTCCTGCGCGTCGCCCCCGAGCTGTACCTGAAAAGATTACTGGTCGGCGGGATGGAGCGGGTTTTTGAGATTAACCGCAATTTCAGAAATGAAGGCATTGACAGACAGCACAATCCCGAATTTACTTCACTTGAACTTTATCAGGCTTATGGTGATTATACCGATATGATGGAACTGACTGAAAATATGCTGCGTGAACTTGCCACCCGGGTTGACTCTTCAGGCAAACTGCCTTTCGGCGAGCATACGATCGACTATGCATCACCTTTCAGGAAAGTCGATTATTACGAAGCTTTTGAGGAGGCTAACGGTTTCGCCCCCGAAGATAGTGAAAAAGTCAAAGCGCGTGCGCAAGAACTCAACCTCGACATCGACGGACTCGGGCCCGAACTTGCCGTCAGCAGCGTTTTTGAGCATACGGTGGAGGATACCATCATCCAGCCCACATTTATTATGAACTATCCGGCCGCTCTTTCCCCATTGACGAAGCCCAAGCGGGATAATCCTCAGGTCGCCGAACGCTGGGACTTGATCATAGCGGGGATGGAGATAGGCCCGGCTTATACCGAACTCAACGACCCGCGTTTGCAGGAGGAAAAATTCAAACAGCAGCTTAAAGGTGAAGATGCCGCCGAAAAAACGTTCAGAAGCATCGACAAAGATTTCTTGCGTGCGCTCTCCTACGGCATGCCGCCCGCTGGAGGGTTAGGGTTGGGGATCGACCGCCTTGTCATGCTGATGACCAATAGAACCGCTATCAGAGAAGTGATATTGTTCCCGCTTTTAAGGCCGGAAGATGAGTGATAAATCAAATAGTGAAAATACACCTGCGTACAAAAATATTGATACGGTTATTGAGTTTCAAAACGTATCGAAAGACTATCGCATAGGGCGTCATGACTTGCGTGTTCTGAAGGATGTCAGTCTGGATGTGGAGGATGGCGAGTTTTTGAGTATCGAGGGGCCGAGCGGGGCGGGGAAGAGCACATTGCTGCATATTATGGGTCTCCTCGATACACCGACTGAAGGAAAAATACTTTATCAGGGCCGCAACATCGCCGCATTGGGGGATAAGGCCCGCGCCCGGCGGCGCAACAAGCTTTTCGGGTTCGTCTTCCAGTTCTATCACCTGCTGCCTGACCTGTCTGCTGCTGAAAACGTCGCCTTGCCCGCCCTGGCCGGACTGGGCGCCGTTGGCTGGCTGCGGGGGAGGCGCGATGCTCTTGAAAAAAGCAGGCGACTTCTCGAAATAGTCGGGCTTAAAGAACGCTGCAATCATCGACCGACACAGCTTTCAGGTGGCGAACGCCAGCGGGTCGCTATTGCCCGCGCGCTCGTCAATGACCCTCAAATGCTCCTTTGTGACGAGCCGACGGGTAACCTGGACACCGAATCCGGCACGCAGATACTTGAACTTCTATGCCGTCTGCGTTCGGAACTCGGCATGACGCTCGTTATGGTAACTCACGATGTTAAAGTTGCCCAAAAGGCCGATAGAATGGTTTATATGGAAGATGGTCGAATCAAAGATGGGGCGGCGAGCCTTTTATGATAAAACGAGGCGATTTGTGATTTGGACATTTCTGCTTTAATATCTTAATTATGAAATCCTTGCTTTTTCGCAAAAAGTTGTTCGTTGCTGACACTTGGTTGATGTTGCTGGTGAACGACCAACGACTCAGACCAATGCCCGCTGAACACCGAATACTGAAAACTGAACACTGAACACCGAATACCGAACACCGCTCGTCCGAATTATGAAGTTTCGCCTTGGAAACAGAACGCCTGCTGGCGCAGTAACGCGTAACTCCGGGATTAATGTGGTATTTATCGTTAGTCGGTAAATCCTCAGTGAACACCTTGTCATCCCCACCGTGCCCTGTGCCGGTGGAATGAAGATTCATTGCTAAGTGTCGATTTTACATAACGTAGCTGTGAATCCGCCCTGCTCGGCCTTCCGGCGCTTGCACGGTCGTCTATCGTTTATTTTAGCTGTCTGCGCAAGCGCCGGAAGGGCCGAGCAGGGCGGATTCACGGCGGATTTGGCCCTCATAGCGGCTGTAAGCTGAGAATCTGCATTCCACCGGCACAGAGCACGGTGGGGATGCTTTGACGTGGTTCAGTGAATACTTACGTTAGTCGTAAGTCGCTTGTCGGTAGTCCTATGGCCCCAGAACCGTCAGCGCCACAGACAGGAATGTCTGTGCTACTTAACATCGACAATTTTCTGTCGATGTACTGCAACTAAGTACCTACTTTAACAAGATAATAAAGAGTAAAAAATGACATCTATTTACCTTGGACTGCGGTATTTATTTAAGAAACGCCTGTCATACCTTGCCATTATCGGTGTGGCGTTGAGCGTGGGGACGCTGATTGTGGTTATGAGCGTCATGCGTGGATTCGAGCATGAACTGCGTTCGGTTATCAGAGGCTACCTCAGTGATATAAGGGTTGAGTCGCCTTCACAGCAGGTCACCGGTATGGCTGATTGGGGGGCTACGCGTGAAAATGTTTTGAGTATGCCCCAGGTCGAGGCCGCCACACCATTTATCGAAAGCCAGTCCTTATTGCGCATACCCGGCCTTGATCAAACCTGGACCGTCATGTTTCGCGGTATGAAACCCGAGCTGGAAACCGATGTCAGCGAGTTCGGCAGCCAATACCTCCAGCATAGCTCGTTAGAGGCACTGGACAGGATATATATTGACGAAAATGAAGCCGAGGTGCCTTCCGTGTTTATCGGGAATGAACTTGCCAAGCAGTTTTCCCGGCATTATTTTATATATAACTACCTCTCCGACGAACTGGACGGTGAACTGCGGGAGCAGTGCCTTAACTTGATGGCGGAAGCTCGGGCAAGCCGGTTAATATCGGACGGGATGGAAAAGGCGGGAAAAGTGGCCGGATTGCTTTCTGAAGCCGGGCATATGAGTCTGGCCTCCATGGTTTATGCTAATGCCGAGGATATTGCAAGAGAAGAAATTGTTTTGATGACGGCGACCGAGGACTTACGGCGTCGGGTGCGTAAATTCACAGTCGCCGGTGTCTTTCATACCGGCCGTTTCGACTACGACAGTGGAGTCGTTCTGATGTCGCTGGAGGCCGCTCAGGATTTTGTCGGTGCCGCCGGCAATGTTTCGGGGCTGAACCTGAAGCTGCATGATTATCGGCGTGATGCCGGTACCGTAAGTGCCGGTTTGAGGGAAAAAGGTTATATCGCCCGCACCTGGGAAGATCAGCAGCGCAACTTTCTGGAAGCTGTGCAAATGGAGAGGGTTCTGATGGCGATCGTGCTCTCTTTCGTCGGCCTGCTGGCCGGGTTCTGTATTTTTGCAATACTCATTATGAGCGTGTATGAGAAAAGGCATGACATCGGCACGATGAAGGCCGTGGGCTATACATCACGCAGTATAGCGGTGATTTTTTTCGTTACCGGCGGCGCTATAGGTGTGGTGGGAGCGGTGTTTGGCATAGCGGGTGGTTTTGGCTTTTTAACGCGTATCAATGAAATAGCTGATCGTATAGAGGCCTGGACCGGCTGGACACCTTTTCCCAGTGATGTTTATTACTTTACGGAGATTCCAACAGACCTGACGCTGACAATCCCGTTGATTACGGGCATGGGTGCGTTGGTGCTCAGCCTGATTTTCAGCATTGTCCCTGCCCTAAAAGCTGCACGAATGGACCCGGTGGAGACTTTGCGGTGGGAGTGAATACTGAATAGATTACCAGCAAGAGTGTGGGAAGGAGGTATTGCAATACCCCACAGTAAAAGTAAGTAATCTTGATGGATGCTTTTTTCGCCATTAATAGTCGATTTCTTCTAACTCCGGGCTTATTCCTAAACTCTCGAGTTCATCCGGCTCATCTATATCAGCTATAGCGATTTCATCTGATAAAGTATCAGCAATTCCGTCACGTTTCGAAAGGATAATTTCCCTGTGTCTTTGCTTAATCAATTCTAACCTCCATTTCTTTATATCTTTATCTGTCCACTCCTTATCGTATTTCATTTTATCCTCCAATTATAAAAAAGTTTGAAAAAAACTTGGAGGGAAAATCATACTAAAAATTGAGCTGTTTGTCAATTGCATATATAGCGAACTGTCAACTTAGCTCGCTATATTTGCATCACATCAATTTAGCTTGTATCATTAGCAATCAATTGCTTACTATCTCGACCGTGTTCTGTGCAGGGACGGTTAAATGAGTTTATACATGTATGTTTCTCTAAATAATACCTGAAGTTATGATTGATAATATTGGCGAACATAACAGAAAAGAAATTGAGAGAACGAATCAGCGTGGTGGGGCACATTTAGATACCGATTACCTGATGTTGTTTATTAAGGTACTTCACGGTTCCGCTCAGAGAAGAGTTACATCGATATGGTATGAAAGCGGCGGCGAGTTGCAAAAGGTCTTTCATTGGGATAGCAGGCGCGACCTTCTTAAACCCACTTAAACCCCTCAGCATTTTTAGGAAATATATGAAAGAAACAAAACAAAAAGTTCATGTTATTGCTTGCGGCGTTTTAGCGCCCGATATTAAAACTTTAGCTGAAAAAGTGAATGTTGATCCCAGCTTCAATTTCCTGCCTGGAGGATTGCATGAACGTCCGAATGAACTCAGACTCAAGATACAGGAAGCGATCGATACGGCATCCGACGGTGATTATGACCGCATAGTTCTCGGTTATGGACTTTGTGGACGCGGCTCTTTGGGGATTTATGCCCGCTCAATTCCGCTTTTCATCCCTCGGGTGCAGGATTGTATTGCGCTTTTCCTTGGTTCAGATAAAGAGTATAAACGCCAGTTTGAGCGCTTTCCGGGTACCTATTATATCTCTGCGGGATGGTTCAGGGAAAAGGTGGAACCGGAATCTCAAGCGGTAAGTGGCAAAAATAAAGGTGAAAATTCCATGTCCGACTCCCGCCATTTGCAGGAACTTGTCGATAAATATGGTGATGAAAACGGTCGCGCGATAGCTGAATTTTACGGGAGCTGGACCAAAAATTATCAGCGGGCGGCATTTATCGATACGGGAACCGAATATGCACGTAAATATGAAGAACACGCTGTAAATATGGCCGATGAATTTGACTGGAAATATGAAAAGATCGATGGAGCCCCAATTCTTTTGGAAAAGCTGCTGAAGGGAGGCGATCAATATGATGAAATAGTGCGTATCCCCCCCGGATTCGTTACCGTCTATGATCCTGTCAACGGCAGCATTGCCGCCGCACCTGTGCGTGATGCAGAGAGAAAGCCCCAAAGCACTAAAAATCAGTTATTTTCAGAGCATCAGGGGGCAAAGTCGGATTTCAACGCTATTACCCAGGGCGTTGGTTTGGGAATCGATGCGGGCGGAACATATACGGATGCCGTTATCTATGATTTTGAAAGCAAATCCGTTAAAGCTTCGACCAAAGCTTTAACAACCAGGTGGAATTTTAGCCTCGGGATCAGCGAAGCGCTTGA
>PUNP01000898.1 GCA_003551785.1 Candidatus Brocadiaceae bacterium
ACACCGACGGATCGATTTCATCAATTGAATCGAGTGTAATAAAAGGCATGTCAAGCTGCTCGGAAAGTGCGCGATATACTTCATGCGATGATATGCCGTATTTATCAATAAGGATTTCGCCCAAGTATTTTCCGCTTTGCTGTTGCAGTTCAAGAGCATCATCCAACTGTTCTTCAGAAATCAAACCTTTTTGGGACAGAATAAGTCCCAGTCTCATTTCTCCGCCGCTCACTCTCATATCCTTTGTATTAACCATTAACTATCACTAACCAGTAGATTAAAATAACGAATTCAAAACGCTTGAAATGCTCAGTTTAATTCCTATATAATATCAAAAAAAGCAAAAGATATCAACAAATATTCGGGCCGGCATTTGACTTTTATGGTAAACTTTTTTATTATACTTGAACTGATTGAGGTCATTCTTTATCTTGTAATATCAAGCTAACACTTTTAAGGAGAGTGTATATGAATATCTTCGGTAAGATTCTTGTGGTAGTGGTTTTTCTTTTAAGTATAGGCTTTGCTGTCTCTCAAATGATCCTTTTTGAAACACGTGAACAATACAGAGCAAAATACGAAGATGAAGTAAAAATTCGTGAAGATGCCGAACGTAAATTGTCAGAAACCAAAGAAGAACTGTCTGGGATACGAAGTGATTTTGACCGTTTTAGAGCTTCGAAGGCCAGTGAAATAGATGGGTTGGAACAGGACATCGAGGACCAAAGGCTGCGGCTAGACAGATTAGACAGGGATAATGAAAACCTCTCCGATCAACTAACTAAAGCACAAGAAATTAAAGAGTCACTTATCGCCCGACTTGATGATAAGGAAAATACGATTAAATCTTTAGAAACAAACTTAGCCGATAGAACGGAAACTTTGCAGAACAAAGAAGTTGAAATTGATGAGCTTAACGAACAAATCAGGCAGTCACGTAATCAGATCGCCGAACTTGAAGATAATATCGAAACACTCACCAAAGAGAAAGAGACAGCTCTCACTAAACTCGGTGACAGAGAAAGGCAACTCAGTCAATTGCAAGCCCGCGGGGTGCATATTGATATAGGAGAACCCCTGCCGGCAATTGACGGCGCTCTGTCCCGTGTAGACAATGAAATCGGAGTGGCTGTACTTAACCGCGGCTCAGAAGATGGTGTTGAAATCAACTTCTCCTTTACAGCTTACCGCGATGATGATTTTGTCGCACGACTTTATGTGATTGATGTCTTCCCCAGTCATTCACTGGCACGAGTAGACAGGGAAGTCACCGACCTCGAAGAGCGCCCGATGCGCATCGGCGACAGAATAACCACTCGTATAGAATAATTTTGCTCGGAGCCAATTGATATGGCTAAGAAGAATGAAGATGATTCATTCAATGATTTTCCACAGGAAAAAAACATTTATATCATTGCCATGCTCGCCGTTACCTGCCTGATGTTTTTTTTGGGTATAGCTTTTACGATTTTGGAATACCTGGGTTATAGGTGAGTTAGTATATTAATTGTGATTTTCTTGCTTTGAGGACAAAAAGATGTTGGTTGTTGGTAAAACGGCATCGATGCTTTTGGGGAAGTTGAGCAATATTTCATCATGAAGTAAAAGCGTTCACTGAATCTTTTCAAGAGTCAATGCCCGATAGCAGGTCTTTCATTACCAAGGCCATTCGGGATTAGGAGTTGGTTCGGCCGCCTCTATTTCCGCCCGCCATTGCTTAAGACGCTTATGTAATTTAAGAGTAATTTCTGGTCGGCTACCCGCCAAATTCATTGTCTCGCCAAAATCATCCAGCAGTATAAAAACGACATTCGGCCTCTTGACCATTTTTAACCCGAAAAAAATGTAAAATTCAGTAATCAGTGTTTACCAGTCATGATAACCACGGGGACAAGCCCCGTGGAGTCTCCTGTTGTTGGCGTTCGTTTTTTTTCTGGTAGTCAGTCATGCAAGCCACGGGCGCAAGGCCCGTGGGGGAACGAATCTAAACGAAGTAGTCGAAGGAATCGAACCTCCACGGGGCTCGTCCCCGTGGTTTTTACGACTGAACACCAGAAACGATTTGCCTCACAAAATGTTTCCCCCACGGGGCTTGACCCCGTGGAAGAAATGACTGCTGGTTTTGACATAATTTAGCAGCATCGTGAAATTATTTGTGTTTTAAATGAGTTCTCGGGACGCACCAGCCTAAAAAAGCGAAATTCGTATATCCTCAATTATTTAACGATGTAGGGAATCTAAGCGCCTATCCCACCATTTGATTGATCTCGAAAATCGGTAGTAACACAGCAAGAACCATAAAACCGATTATAGTTCCCATCACCAGGATCATTATCGGCTCGACCAGGGAAGTGAGGGTTCTGATGCTGTTTTCCAATTCACTCTGATAGATTTCTGAGACATTCAGCAGGCCCTCATCAACGTTTCCACTCGCCTCCCCTGCCGCAATCATATGGACGACAATAGGTGGGAATATACTGCTCTGCTCAAGCGGTTCCGCCAGCCCCGCTCCCTCCTCCACTTGTTTGTTGGCTACTTCTATTTTCGATTTTAGCGCTGAATTAGCCGTGACGCGTCCTGCATTTTCTAAAGCTTGCAGTACCGGTACGCCACTTTTCAACATCACACTTAATGTCCGGGTAAAACGCGCCATCGCCGATTTGAGCATCAGAGGTCCAACGACAGGGATTTTTAACTTGAAACTGTCTATTTTCAATTTAACAAATTCGCGGCGGGAGATAACCCGAAATGCAATTGTCACCATCACAACGGAAATGGCCAATACCCAGAAAAACTGCCGCAAAAAGTTGCTCGCCCTGATGAGCACAACAGTAGGCAGCGGCAGCTGCTGTTCGAGATCAACAAAAAGCTGAGTGATTCCCGGCACGACGAAAGTGAGTAAAAAAACAATAACGGCTATCCCGGTGATCAGAAGTATGGCCGGATAGGCCATA
Source organism: Candidatus Brocadiaceae bacterium (assembly GCA_003551785.1). The sequence goes on from PUNP01000898.1 coordinate 2,955, forward strand.
GCACTCTTAACTTTCCCAATAACCTCCAGACTCCGCTCGATCATCTCGGCTAATCGTCGCAAAACGTCATCTAACGCCCCTACCGACTCACCGGCATTGACAATGGAAACGTATATTTCAGGGAATACTCCGGGATATTGTTCGAGCGCATCACCGAAACTGCTGCCGGTTCTGACATCTTCTTTCAGTTCTTCAAGCACCTTGCCGAGCGGGGTATCAGCGAATTGCTGGGCCAGAGCCTCCAGAGAAGGCACCAAAGCCATCCCCCCTCTTAACAAAGTAGAGAGTTGCCGAAACGCCATAGCAACATCCTTTTTTTTGATACGCCCCATTTTTTCAGAAACTTCAGCCTGCTTTTTTTCATGTTTTGACTGCATGTCCAGTATATTTAACCCGTCCTGCCTGAGCTTTCGCCTGGCATCCGAAGCAGTCTCCGCACTTACCATACCGCGCTTCCTCTTACCGGTTTCGGTCAGGGCTGTATATTCAAAATCCGGCATAATCAACTCCTATGAAATTATCCATATATTCTTTCAGATTGGCCGCTATTGAGGAAATCATAGGTACAGTAACTTCTTTGGCGGCCTTCTCCATCATCATGCTGTCGGTGAACTTTTCAGCAAATTTATTAATATAACCGTCCGGAAAACCTCGTAAAGACAGCGCTTCCCGCCCGGACATCCTGAACAAACGACCCTCAAAAACATAAAAAATGCCGTCAACCCCATCGGACAACCCCGGAACTTTCTGTTGAAGTATCCGCAGTTCAGACTCACGGGTATCCAAAACCAAAAAGTTTTCAATTAAAATTCTTGACATCTTATAATTACCTCTGTTTGGTTCACTATGTAAATATTCATTAAGGTAACCATCAGCACGTAGGTTAACGGCATTGGAATTAAAATTCATAAGATAGTGAGCTATATGCAAAGCTTTTTTTCGTGCGGGCCACCGGAAAACGCCCCCTTTTTCGGCATACTTATTTTTTATGCCGAGAAAATACAGCCGTTCGCCTATCTGGGGAATCCCTGCGTACAGGTTACTGAAAACCTTATATTTAACGACGTAACCGGCAGCGCGTAATTCTGAAACGAAAGCTTTTTTTGTAAGCCCCGCGGCATAATAAAGCAATTCGTTATCGCATTCAATTAGAAAGCATTGCGGAAGGCAAGTTTGAACGATATTTATTATTTGATTAATGGGCTGCTTCCTGAGTGCCTGTTTAACTCTACCATATACAGTGCGGCTTTTACTATCTTCTACATCCACCCTTTTGCACGCAATGGAATCGGAATTAAAAGGCGGCACGGAGGCAGCCAACAACTCAAATTCAGGAAGTTTGGCAGGCTGAATTTCCATAAGCCCCCCGCAGTACACATCCTTCATCCCAAAAATGCTCCTATAGATTTTGTAAGATTCTCTATCAGACTCGCTGAAGCCTATACAATCAAAACCATTACGCTCTAAAGCGACGCGCATCCCGCCTATCCCGCTGGATACATCAATAAATCGCATTCACAATGCTCCCATCGGTCCATTAAGTTTCGCAAAAGCTGCTCATATGCAAAAACTTCACTCTAAAACTCGCCCTGCCATATTCAAGGTTGGGGGTCAATATTCAGTAAATCACTTCGGCGCTTCACTGTCGTGGCCTGCCGTAATGCCGCATTGTTCGCTGAAGACTCACAGCGGCTCGGTTTTCTCCAACGCTTACATATTATCATATTTTAAACATCCGTCTAAGTCAAACATATTATGGTGATTCAAACTTGAATTTAAGACGGGAAATGCGTATACTTAAAAATAATACGTTTCTCATAAGTGATCCACTAAGGGCGAAAAGCGCACAATTGCCAATACGCAACGATCTACCGCGCCCTTTCAGGGCGCAAAATACGTGTGAATCATCACCCTCGGGTTGAAGCCCGAGGCTACCGTACTTTGCCCCGTTCGGGGCAAAGCCTCTGTCTTCGCCCCAGCGGGGCGAGGTTAGGTAGCCCCTGGTTTTAACCAGGGGGATAAATGATGAAAAGATTAATGCGCCCCGGCCGGGGCGCGGTTGCTCTTGAAATAGCGGCATTTGCTCATTATTGCCTTTTCGGCCAAGCCGCTAGACCATACGGTTGCTTTAAAATCGCAGCTTCGGGTAAGTCCTCAGTGGACCACGTCACAGGAACACGTCACATTTTTTATTACGAATGCTGAAACCGCCGTTTGCCGTTGTCGGGAACGCAGGCGTCCCCGTTTGTATGCTGTCTGTGCAGACGAGACGTCCGCGTTCCCGGGAGTAGACATGGTTCACTGAGGACTTGCATATTCGGTCTGTTATGTTCTATATCTCATTTTGGTTTAAAATTTATTCAGGGTAAAAATGAGTAGAAATCAGGGGAAAATCATACTTGCATGGATGTTTTTTTTTGCTGCGGTCGGTTCCTCGATGGCTTATCGCCATTTTCATCCGGAATGGGTTGAACGGCGTGCCGCGCAGCGATGCAGGCGAGAAGACAATCCAGCTTGCGCGGTTAGACACTTTTTTAATGCTTTACAGCACGGTATAGCTGCTGAAATCATACTCGATGAACTAGCTTCCAGCTATTTCGATATGGGTAAGTCCGAATATGAAACCGTATTAGAATCAATTAATTTTGAAAGGAAAAAGCGCGGTGCCTACATGCTCGAAACACAAGCTATGGTTTATTACATGATGGGAGAATATTCTGATGCTATAGCGACGTATGAGCGCGCGATAAATATCGATCCTGCTCGGAAACATCTTCTTGTTTTGCAGGCGCGGTTATTGGAAAAAATGGGGCGTTTCGAGGATGCCGAAGCCCGTTATTCCGAATTCTTAAGTCAGTTATAATCAAATCATTCCATCAAGGAGGTAAAAATGATGCACACCACAATAATATTTTCCCGTTCAAGATCATCTGTCGTGCCGATTATTATCTGTATGTCGCTCTTAGCCGCAGTATCACTTGTCTCGCCGGCAATTGCACAGACTGAGCCTCTGGATGATATCATTGTGAACGATGATATCGCCGCTCCAAAACCGGAAGGGGAAGACATACCTGAGTGGGTTGCCAGACTGGAACTGGCCAGAATTTTAGTGTCGCTGGAAAGATTCGACGATGCTGCCGACCAATACAGGATTCTCATTGATCTCAAGCCTGATATGCTTGTGGTAAAATTAGCACTCTTAAATATCCTGATGATGCAGGAGCAGGAAGAGGAAGCCGAAGAGCTGTTATTGCAAATAGACCCGGACGGACTCGATGCACGAGCTAAATTGCGCTTAGCCGATTTTTATATCCAGCTGGAGGAGTTCGAAGAAGCCGAGCTTATTTTCCGTGAACATGTTGAAGAATATCCCAAAGACCACGATGTCAGGGTGAAATTAGCTGAAATTCTTAGCTGGACCGATAATTTCAAAGAGTCCATATACCATTATGAAATCCTCCTGCAACATAGACCGGACGACATCCAGCTGCGTCGCCAATACGCCTTTGTCCTTATCTGGGACGAACAGCATGAAAGGGCCGCTGAAGAACTTATTAGAACCTTGGAATAAGCGCTTAGGAATCGTAGATCGACACAAAATCGTCGATGTTGAGTAACACAGACATTCCTGTCTGTGGGGTCGTAAGTCCTCAGTGAAACACGTGGCATCACCACCGTGCCCTGTGCCGGTGGAATGATGATTCTCAGCTAGAGCGGGCATAAACCATACGCTCTGCCGTGTCTCCGCCCAGCCCGGCCCTTCCGGCGCTTGCGCTTTTATTTTGAGAGAGATGATCAATGACAATGCAAGCGCCGGAAGGGCCGGGCTGGGCGGAGACACGGCTACGGTGTGGGAAATCGTTAAGTAGCTCTGAATCATCATCCCACCGGCACAGGGCACGGTGGTGATAAAGTAACGTGGTTCACTGAATATATACGTGGGGTCTTGACGACAGAAGGAATCACAGACAGGAATGTCTGTGCCACGCTTTAACTGCACCGTAAAGTGCTCCGTTTTCTGAGCAAAGTCTCTAAAAATGCGTAAAACCTTAGAATAATAACTTATGCGATATATCTTTTACTTAACCAGTATCTATATTGCCTGCGCAGCTATATTGTTGCCTACAGGATTTGCTGCTGACGGCCGGCCTGAAGAACAGAATGAGTCTCTTATCCCTGAAGAGCGGTATGTTTCAGATTTTGAAGCAAGACTCAAACTCGCCAGGCTGTTGGCTGAAACACCCGGGAAAAAGACTGAAGCTCTTTATCATTATTTAATCCTGATACGCGAGCAGCCGGAATCTATACCTCTTAATTTCGAAGCAGGTGTGATTATGCTGGAAATCGGTGAATACGTCGACGGGATTGAACATTTAGAGACTGCCATACAGTTGGAGCCTCAAAATATTGAAATCCGCGCCCGCGTCGCCGAACTGTTAATACAATACGGTGCATACTATCGTGCGGAATTTATTTATCGTGATTTTTTAGAAAAATTTCATGACGTGGCGTTCGCTGAACTCGAACTTGCTGAATTATACATCAAAATGGAACGATATGCTGAAGCCGAGGCCATCTACCGGCGATTACTGCTTTGGGAAGATGTCGACAGCACTGATATTTTGAAAAAATTGGCCGATCTGAGGTTGATGGAAAAAAGACCAAAAGCGGCCAGAAGATTGGCTAAAGAAATCAGACAAAAAAAACCAAGAGACCCTGAAGCTATAGAGATAGAGGCTCGAGCATTTAAATTGCTCGGTATGCTTGATGAGGCTAAAACGCGATTCTACGAATTGGAAAACATCGAACCGTATGGCGCTTATGCTATTGTAGAGTTGGGGAAAATTGCCGAAAAACAAAACGATACTTACGAAGCAGAAAGGTTGTTTGAAATTGCTAACCAGTTATTTCCACAAGACTCCACCGCTCTTTTCTACCACAAAAAACAGCACGTTACCCCAACCGATTTTTTCTGGGAAGATATTATGGATTATGATCTGGATTTCCCCGATGATTTCCATACCTGGGCGAAACTATACATGAACCACGGCTTTCCCGATCAAGCCCGATATTTGTATGATGAAATTTTAAATGCCCACCTGTTCTTTGAAAGTATCATGGAAATGGATATGGATTTTCCCGATGAATTCGAAACCTGGGCGAAACAGTTCTTGGACCGCGACTTTATCGAATATGCCACCTCCTTATATGCCGGAATTTTCGATGACCACCCCAATGCATTTAGCTATGAGCTTGAACTGGCAATGCTTCTCGCTCAACACGGGAATTATCGAAAAGCACTAAGAATCCTCGATGAACTTCACGGCTCTTTCCCGGATAATTACCAAATTATGCTGAACAGGGCCAGGGTTCTTGACTGGTCAGGCAGAAAAAGACGTTCTATTCAGTTTTACGAGCTAATGCACGGTATTAACCCCCGCGACCCTTTACCGGTACGTGAAAAAATACGAACTGCTTATAATGCTGGAATGCGTTCGGTTGCTGAACATGGTGTTGATACTTTTCTTCAGCCCCCCGTTGACGAACGCCTTTTTCAAAAACTGAAAACTATGGAACTTAGCGAGGAATGGGAAAGGTATGAAAAACGCATGACCACCCGTCAATCAGGAAAGAAAAAAAATGCCAGCG
>PUNP01000146.1 GCA_003551785.1 Candidatus Brocadiaceae bacterium
GATTGAGATTAAATGAACTTTTCAGCATCTTTTTAGGCTTCATAGTCGTTTTATGCTCTGTAGCGTCCGTTGCGCTGATTGGATGGGGTATCTATAATTGGTTGGTGCAAGGATCATGAAACTATCCCAAACATTTCATAAACCAACTGCACTATTTAATATAACGAATTGAAATGCAATATTTTAAGTATCATATTTGGGGCTTCACAAATTTGCAGTGTGTACAAGCGGCCCTCAAACGGCGGTTTACCTTTTCGGGCGCGTCTTCAGCGGCGCATCTGCTTCAAAAGTCTGCACTTGCAGTATACGAAACAGCGGCGTTTGACATTTGCCACAGATGCACCACTGAAAACGCGTGAAATATTCGGACTATGTCATTATTTGCTTTTACCCTTTGAAAAGTTGGCGTGAAGCAAAGCCCCATAAAGCGTGATTAAAACCGATATGGTAAATAATGCTATCAAAATCATCAATACCCGACGTGCAGGGAAAGAGCTTGAAATACTCATCGGCGAAGTCTTTTCATATAACAGAGTTCTCGGGTTTAAGTTGTGCTCTGAAATATGCTCGTAAATTTGGCTTAGCATACGGAGTGAATCGACCATTTTCGGCTTAATGGACTCAAACTTAGCCGAAATCATGTTTTCCATCCGAGAATCTATCCCAGATGCTTCATATCCGTTGTCGTCTAAACTTTGAATCTGTTCATGCAGATTTTTGTAGAACATGAAGTTCTCTTGAACATCTACGCTATCTAACGCATGTTCCAACAATTCATCGATTTTCTCTTGCCGGTACTTAAAATCTTCTTCTTTAGTTAAAGCATCGAAGACACGATTGAAAAACCTGCCGTCGAATTGAGCTATAAAAAGCGGTGATGAAGTATCGACATCTCCTGCCAAACGCTCTTGCTTTTCAGGTTGCCTGTCAAAACTTTCACCGGTGTATAGCTTATAAGCCTGCCGAAAGATATCGTCGCGTTGCTCACTCATTGATTTGTCTTGCAGCATAGTATTAAGTCTATTTTCGAAATAATGCTTTACATAAGTCACATTTTGAATCATCCCCTGGGAGATCATAAGGGAGTATAAGGGTTTAATATCGTACTGGACAGTATCTTCGACAAGTTCTTTTACCACACGCAGCGAAGCATTTTCCGATTCGGCTCTTACCGTTTCCACACCGGGTATTTTTTCTATTTTTTCAATAGAATCCAGGATTCGGTTAGAATATCTCCTGAGAGTATCCAAAGCGACAATAGGCTCGGCTTGCCGGAGCAAATCAGACTCTAAAAGCTGAGGTGAATAGAGGCTGATTCGATATTTGAGTGCACCTTTTTTATCAGCGGCATAATCCGCCCAATGGTTGAGGATATCATGTAAGACCTTTTCAATCATTTCAGCGGGGGGGGCGCTTAGGCGGTCCGTATAGCTGAATGAAATTCTGTACTCCGGTCGGTAGAGCGATTCCTTTCTCGCCTCGAATTCACGGATAAATCTTTCCACCTGAGTGCTGGACAGATTATCATCAGCCATTCGTGCGGCATGCTCTCTCTCCAGTCTGTCGATAGCTGGAATGTTTTGGGTGACAGCCAGCGAATCAACAAAGTCATTGAACGGTATATAATCGCTAATATTATTTTTATCATAAACATCCCTGAGTATATTCGTGGCTAAAATATCACCGGAAGCGCTGAAAGGAGCCTGGTTGGGATATTCTCCATCTTCCGCTCCATCAAAAGTCAGCAGGAACCGCATGCTTACGGTGGTTCGGCGGGGATAGGCGGCATAATACGCGATAGCCGAAAAAAACAGTAAAGCGGCTATGGAAAAGACTATCAATGCGATTATCTTCCAGTATCGCAGCAGCGAAAACAATATTTCGCTAATGGAAATAGTATCCTCGTCATAATCAACCTCATTCCGATACTGCTGTTCAGTTTCATTCATGGTTCTTGTCCCGTCCTAATATCAAGTATATTTATTTTTTCCCTAAAAGGTTCGTTTAAATGAGTGTAAAGGTGAAAATAGCCATCGAACCTGTTTAACCCGTGGAATGGATTAATAGGGGCGTGGCCAAAAAGATGCAACATAAGCCGTATAGTCGGGCAAGGTGCTTGTCATAAGTATAGAACGCATCCCTGCGTGCGCTTTGGACAGGCAAGATGCCTGTCATACATTCCGCCGGCACCTTTTCGGCCAAGCTCCTAAAATATCATACTCCAAAAGGCAGAACAATTTCAACAAAATGATATACTCTCATTATTTATTTGATTTTCCCGTTCAGCATCTTCTATAATATCCAAAACTTTGAGATTTTCAAAAATCTTCACCAGGTTAATCATAACAGAGAACTCCATCTAAGCGTTTGACCAAATTCAGACGTAAGCGGGGGGGGGTATGTTAACTTGTGATAGAAGAATTGGACCTTAAATTGTTCTATCTAACAAAAAATTATTAGATTTGTCGTGACCATGGCATCTTGCCGATCGCCGTTACGAACTGTAAGCCCGTGTTACGAACTGTGCTTAATGGTGCCCTTTTTCAGAGCGGAGTCTAAAAAAACGTTATTACTCATTTTAACATTCTGAAGTTCAATATTTTACTCTAAATTAAAAAAAAATAATGAAATTACAGGCGATTTATGATGATGGAAGGCTGGAACTGCCGCAAGACATCCGTTTTGCACACAAGCGGTTTCAAATACAGCTTGATGTGCCGGATGAGGAAATCGTTTCTCTGCCCAATGGCGTCAAAAGCAGTTCAGCCGGTGGCAGTGTCAAAGGGGGGGTAGGTGACTCTATAAGTAAGATTTTAGGAGTGTATCGTTTGGCAAATTCAAAAGTGAAAATATCAGGCAAAGAGTGTAAAGATATATGGCATAAAAATTTGGAGGATAAGTATATTGAAAAAGATTAAAAATTTGATATTTGATGTCAGTTCAATAATAAACCTCTGGCTGGGATGCGGACATTACAAAGCAACTGAAAAGCTTTTCGATAGTTCGGAAACTCATAACGCTAAATTGTGGGTTGCCGCATCAAGCCTTGCTAACCTCGATTATGTCGGTCGTCAAATACTCAAGAGGCGTGGTGCTTCTGCGGAAGAAGTAAAAAAAATCGTCCCAGCCCTTTTTGAGGACCTCTTTGCTCGTGTGTCTATCCTCAGTACTTGTGGCTTCCGGCAGAAGGAAACTTATGCCAAGGCCGAGGATTTTGAAGATGCACAGATAGCTGCAGCATCAAAAGCTTTAAGTGGAACAGATGTCTGCCTGGTCACCGAAAATGAAGATTTCGATACACTGGGCGAAATGCCGGCACTGTCGCCCGGGGCTGCGCTTAAATGGCTGGAGAATGTCGAAGAAGATCACACCAACGACATTCAGTTCATTGACCTGAAAGCTCAGCAATCTGTTGTCAGAGAGGGTCTTGAGCGTAATATGAATGAGGTGCTTGGGCATGGTCGCTACATCATGGGCCCGGAGATCGAACAGCTCGAAGGCCGGCTTGCCGACTTCACCGGCTCACGGCACTGTATTTCATGCTCGTCCGGTACCGATGCCCTGTTGATCGCCCTCATGGCACTGGATATCGGTCCAGGCGATGAAGTCATCACTGTGCCTTATACCTGGATTTCTACAGCCGAAGTTATCGCACTTCTCGGCGCTGAACCCGTCTTCGTTGACATCCGGCCCGATACCATGAATATTGATTCGGAACTGATTGAACCGGCTATTACATATAATACAAGAGCTATCATGCCGGTCGGTATCTACGGACAATGTGCGGATATGACACGTATTAACGATATAGCTTCCCGTCACAATATTCCGGTGATCGAAGATGCTGCACAGAGTTTAGGGGCCACCCATCATGGTAAAAGGTCCTGCGCACTTTCGGAAATCGGCTGCACTTCGTTTTTTCCCTCCAAGCCGCTCGGGTGCTATGGTGACGGAGGCGCGGTATTTACTGACGACGACGCGCTGGCGGAGAAAATGAAGCAGATACGCGTGCACGGGCAAAAAGTCAAGCATCAGCATCCGCTGGTCGGCATAAACGGCCGTCTCGACAGCCTTCAGGCGGCGGTGCTGCTTGAAAAATTGAAAGTTTTTCCGACAGAGTGCAGCCTGCGCCGTGAGGTGGCAGCAAGTTATGACGAGATGTTTTCTGATGTTGACGGTTTGCAAACACCTTATATTGCTGAAGGAAATGAATCCGTTTATGCCCAATACACTCTTCTGTCCGAAAGACGTGATATTCTTTCAGCAAAATTGAAAGAAAAAGGCGTACCTTCGGTATCCTATTATACGACGCCGCTGCACCTCCAGGGTGCCTTTGAGGAACTGGGATACAAGAAGGGCGATTTCCCTGTCACAGAAGAAATAGCGTCGAGATGCCTGAGTCTGCCAATGTCCGCTTACCTGTCTGGTGCTGACATCGAGAGGGTGGCGGGAGTCATAAAAACGGCATGAATTCCCTTTCGTTCGGCACTCAATCGACTGTAGGGGCGAATGGCTGTTCGCCCCGCAGCGTTGCGTGCAAAACATTACCGTCAGGGCGACCCGCCGGTCGCCCCTACATCTTTTATCCAAATAAACAGATTCTGTCGAATTGTCAAACACGTCAGAATGCAAACGTTTACGCCCAATGAGAACGATTGTATATTTTCCCCCGTGTTAGATTATCCGCAAAGATGAAAAAGAACCAAATCTTCGATGTGTCAATTTAATTTTCACGCAATCTATGAAAGCACAAATATTTAAAAAAATAGAAAACCGCGATGCGTTGATCGGCATCATTGGTCTCGGATACGTTGGCCTTCCTCTGGCTATGCGATTTCTTGAAGCAGACTTCCAGGTTTTGGGACTTGACGTAGACCACGAAAAGGTGAACAAACTTGCGGAGGGGAAAAGCTACATTAAACACATCAGTCCGGAACCGTTTACTGAAGCGATGCACGAACAAAGGTTCGATGCCACTGCCGATTTTTCACGTGCCGGAGAACCCGATGTGTTGATTCTATGCGTGCCAACACCGCTGGACAGGCACCGCGAACCTGACCTGTCGTATGTCGTATCATCGATTGAAACTATCCTTCCGCACATGCGGGCAGGCCAACTGCTCTCGCTCGAGTCGACGACTTATCCCGGCACGACCGAGGAGGTAATAAAGCCGCGATTGCAGGATGCCGGTTTCACTGTCGGTGATGATGTTTTTGTAGTTTATTCACCCGAAAGGGAGGACCCTGGCAATCGCAACTTTAAGACTCAGACCATCCCAAAAGTGTGCGGTGGTGTTACCTCGAAGTGTCTTGAACTGGGAGAAGCACTTTATGGCAAGGTGATAGATGAGGTCGTGCCCGTGTCGTCGACAAGCACCGCCGAGGCGGTCAAGCTGATGGAAAACATCTTCCGCAGCGTAAATATCGCTCTGGTTAACGAACTAAAAACGGCGTTCATGAAGATGGATATTGATATATTCGAGGTGATACGAGCAGCTTCGACAAAACCGTTCGGATATATGCCGTTTTATCCCGGGCCGGGCCTTGGCGGACACTGCATACCGATTGACCCGTTTTACCTCACCTGGAAGGCGCGCGAGTATGACATCACGACAAGGTTCATCGAGCTGTCGGGAGAAATCAATACTTCAATGCCCTATTATGTCGTACAGCGCGCTACCGAGGTGCTGAACGAGCATGAAAAGCCGCTTAAAAACTCACGAATTCTTTTGCTTGGTCTGGCGTATAAAGCGAATGTCGACGATGAACGGGAATCGCCTACGTACAAGATCATGGATATTCTGGAGTCGAAGGGGGCGAAAGTCTTCTATAACGACCCGTATGTGCCTGAAATCGGCCCATCGCGTGAGCACATGCATTTCAAGGGCCGTCGTTCGAGCGCGCTGGAGGGTGAATATGATTTGATGATCCTGTGCACGGCCCACGACGAGTACCGGGATATAAAACCTGCGCAGCTTAAGCAGCCGCTGCTGGACACCCGTGGCTTTTTCCCTGACGAGCCTGGGAAAATTTACCGAAGCTGAAAAAAAAGAGGCTAATATGGCCAAAGAAATTACATCCCCCAAGTCATGATGACCACGGGGACAAGCCCCGTGGAGTCTTCTGTTTTGGTGTTTTGGTTTTCTGGTAATCAGTCATGCAAGCCACGGGCACAAGGCCCGTGGGGAAACGACCGTTATTATAGCAAACCATGTGAGTAAGACCTACAGAATCCGGATTGGCAAACCTGAACGAAATGATAGAACCACCACTGGGCTTGCCCCAGTGGATTTGATGACTGACTACCAGAACCGTTTTGTCCATCCAATCTCCTCACGGGGCTTGTCCCCGTGGAAGTGGTTTTGGATGATTGGGAAGCCTGCCGTTGCGCAAAATCATTGAATTTGCCAGTGATTGGTACTTTGGGTTGGTTGCTCGTGCGAAAGAAAAAGGGGTTATGCAGCGGGCAAAACCTGTGATTCAGGAACTATGTGAAAAGGGCTTGTATGCCAGCGAAGATATTGTGAAGTGGATATTGAATGAGGTTGGGGAATAGGGGGACGCAGGTATGGTTGCTTGTCCTTCAGTTGTTCGCGCTTTGCCGTTCACTCTTTGCCCTAAGCTCTCCGCTCTTAGCTATTATCGTTCGCCGTTAACATTATACTTTCCACATGCTACTTTCGACAGCCGTTCCGACCTGGATGTCTTTTTTTACCGATTACCGAACACTGAATACTGATTACTATTTTCACACCGCTCGCCTTTTCTTAAAACTTTAAACTTAAACCATAAAACATTCACCAATGCACTGCTTGCAAAATCCTGATATGACCTGTAGAATATAATAGATATGGGATAAATTTGGTCTGAACTTATTATCTGCAAAATTGGAGGTGAGCAAGATGAGAGAAACAACACAAGACATTCACAAAAAAATCCATAAACTTCCTTCCGAGAAGCAGGTTGAGGTGGAAAATTTTATAGAATTTTTGTTGTCCCGTGAAAGTGGGGGGGGGCACAAAGGGAAAAGCGGCGAAGTTCCCTGAAAGGGCTTTGGGAGGGGAGCAATATAGGCGAGGATATTTTTGCAGTATTCGAAGAAGCGAGCGAAAATAATAAGAGTAGTGAAAAATGTTGTTGATTTGCTTTTGCGAACTATAAGTGGTTTAGATAGAATATATTAGGGAATACTTGGAACTCGGAATTATCAAAAAGAGGTTCTTGAAGGACATTATGTCTATACGCACCATGCCGAAATAGAGCGTAAGGCAGATGATTTGACCTTTGACCAGATAGAGAAAGCTTTAATGGCCGGTGAGATTTTGGAATCTTACTCCGATACAGGACGCGGTGAAAGCTGTTTGATAGTTGGTTTTTCACAAGATATTCCCATACATGTTGTTTGCGGGGAGCGCGGAGAAGATATAGTGATTATAACTATTTACGTTCCAAAACCCCCGAAATTCAGTGACCCTTGGACAAGGGAGACAAAAAATGGATAACGAAAAGGTCTGCAATGAATGCGGTATGGTGTATTATGATGCAAAAGTACTGAAAGAAATTGAAAGGCGCTTCTTTGCCATTCAGCGCAAATCAGAATTACCCGAACATTATCTTAAAATGCCGGCCTTACATTATGCTGACACTGTATGATGAAACAGCCAACCCCATACCCCGGACAAGCCGAAAAAGTCGTTGTTAGTTGCTGGTTGTTGGTTGTTGGTAAAAAGGCATCTATGCTTTTATTGGGAATTGAGTAACTTTTTTCTCTTTTTTTGTCTGCTGTCATTCGCCAGATTCGTTGGCCTTTTATCAGCAACCTGTGTCGTCCTGATTAAAAGTTGACTGACCTCTGACTTCTGATCTCTGCCGTCTGGCGTCCTCTGTGCTCTCTGTGTGAACTCTGTGGTTCCCAGCCGTTTTCGTTTTGAAGTTCTTCGTTGCTGTTCTTGGCGCTTTTGCGCCTCGGCGAGAGATGCCTCTGGGCTGTTGCAATCTAGCATGCAATGAACTAAAATGATAATAGAGATTCTTATCTATAAGGGCATAAAAAATGAAAAGCATAACTCTTAACATTCCTGAAAATAGTTTCCTTGCTCTAAAGGTTCCAGAAAATGATGTGGAGAACGAATTTAGGATGGTGGCGGCGGTTAAGCTTTATGAACTCGGGCGCATTTCTTCGGGGGCAGCTGCAAAAATTGCGCAGATGCCGCGCACTGTATTTTTAAGTCGCTTGTCCGATTATGGAGTAGATACTTTTTCCTTCTCTGAAGAAGATATCGAGGGGGAAACAAGACTTGCGTTTTCATATAACGGATAAAACAAAAGACATCATTCTTAAAATGGGCGGAGAGTGTTGACAATGGATTTTTGGAAGAGATATTTAAGCGAGGGAAAGGTGTTTAGGGAGAAAAGGTTGAAAATCATGAACCATCCCAAAATAGGGAGAAATCAATGACTACTGTTCAGATAGATTTGCCGGAGGGGGTTTTTTCGGCATTACATCGCGACCCCCAGGAAATGTCGGAGGAAATGAGGAAAGTTGCAGCAGTGAAATGGTATGA
>PUNP01000214.1 GCA_003551785.1 Candidatus Brocadiaceae bacterium
GGGAAGGTATATAATGGGGACCGAAGTCCCCCGCCGACATAAGGTTCTGCTGGGGCATCATTTTGCGTACAGCATCCTTCCTGCCCCGTTCAGTAACCGGGACGGAATAGGACATGGTGTCATACACCACAAGACCGTTAGATATTGCGAACATCTTATTATCTGGAATTTCAAAATCGAACACAGTCCGCTCCCCGGCGTCTTCTACAGACTTAATTTTGTCCCAGAATATAGTAACATCTTCCGCTCTTCTATAAAGATTTTCATATACTTCGGGATCCATTTCATCCTTATAGGCTCTCAGAATGTTTCTCATCGCCTCCCGTGTAAGATATCCGGATTTCTGAGCCTTCCCTAATTTATCATAATCATTCATAGCCTTTCGATCCAGTGCCAGGGGTTTCAATCCTTCCGCCGCGCCCGTCGGGAACGCCACTAAATCCGTCCGGTCCTCAACCCGGTCTTTACCTCGCAATACAGTCAGAACTTCAGATTTTTCCTTGTCCACTAGCTTAATCCGGTCTAAAAGACCTTCATTATATATATCAGGTATACTGGGGGAGATCGTATACGCTTCCTTACTGACCCCTCTTGAGGGAGATGTCGTAACGGACATTCTGACTCCCAGTAGTTTACCCAGGTACTCCAGGGATTCAACTAAATATCTACTTGATGTATTGAACCGGATAACCGGACGATCCTTTCCAGTACACTTATTCCAGCCCACAGTCGCATCCCCGTCCAGAAGTCCCGACAACACCCCGACAAGACTGTCATAAGACCCTTCAGTCAATAATTCCGCAGGTATTCTTTTATGAAGGGCCCCTTTACCTTCTCCGGAATATACTGAAAAAGTTTTAGAAGCTAAATCACCGTTCAAATGTATTTTAACTCCTTCACCCCATCCCCCGTCCTCACCTTTAGACCGGCTGTAAGGACCCGTAACTGTAAAGTTCTCTTCAATCTGGCTGCGGGCGATGCGTACGAAATTATCCCGTTTCTCCTCGTCCAGTTTAGAATATCCTACAACCCGGTCGCCTACCCAGCCGTCAGCCACCAGCGCACCATACCACCAGCCTTGATCAAAATTATATTTACTGCCGTGATCAGGATATTTACGTATCACCGGAACCAGCCTTCCTACAGCATCTTTCGGAGCCGTTTTTACCGTATTGTCCTGTACCGGGTCGTAGACAGCCAGACTTTCATTATCACTGACCGTCACTTTCCGTCCCCGATAAGTGGTTACCTCCACTGAAGGACAATTCTCCTCCACGGTGAACTGGGTGATCTCGGCCCGGCGGGCTCCTTTATTATGGTCCCCGGTATGTATATACACCCCTTTCGGGACATTATACACTTTCGCCCCGTTACGATCGTAAGCATATTCTCCGACCGCCGGAAATTCCCCAATTTTCATCCGGACATTTATTACATCTACATTAACATTCCGATCCAGCATATTCTTCATCTCCCTGTTAAGTTTATCGGACCACTCCAGTCCAGATGAAGAATAATATAGCTCGGATTTCGATAATGTCAAATCAATTTCCGTATCGTAATCTAAACAGTTCCCGTCATAATCGAGCCCGAAGGGCCCCCCGATCGCCGGAGGCACCCGGAGGACATTGCCTTTCGTTATGACGGGCCAGAAGGCCATCACGCCGTACTTATGCAGCGTGGGCGCCCGGTTGACGATCACGGGACGGTCCTTAACGGCCCTGTCAAGGTAGGGCCGGGCCCTTTTGTCTCTTTCGGCCACCGCCCGGGCGGCCCTCACCGCGGGCCATCCTCCCCGGACCATCTCGGAAACTATCAGGGGTTCATACAGTTTCCATACCCTGGGCTCCGGCAGACCTATCTGATCCAGCCGCAGGGAGGGGTCGGGGGCGGCTACCGCCAGCCCCGACATATCTATATTGGTGCCCATCACCCTTCTTTGGACAAAGCCGTGCTTACCGGATCCCTTCCCGAACAGCTGGGACAGGAGTCCCTGCGTACGGGTGTCCTTAAGTTTAGTCGGCTCCGGCTCCATAGTGCCGATCACGGCCCTGTAGGCGTTCTGATACCTTCTCCGGGCATCCTGCCGGGCGCTGTCAGGCAGTCCCCCGGAATCTTCAAGGTCTTTACCGGCATCCATAAGCTCCCGGTAGAGCCGGTTCATATCAGCGGCCACCACCATATCGTTTATTTTAGATATAGGGCGGAACCGGGGCGGCAGGACAGGTATATCCTCCGTGAAATAATCCTCCGGTTTTACTCCCTTGTCCCGCATAGCCTCTATATATCGTAATTTTTTGACAGCGTCATGCTTGGCCTGTCCGGAACCTTTACTGAACTGCTCCAGGGCCTTTCTGTAGGAGTTGTCCAGATTAATCTCCGACAGGGCCTCGCGTACACCTTCCGGACCGGTAAGTCCCCCTTCCAGACTGTCCTCCCCGGACATGACTTTTCTGAACCTGGTTATCGGCACATCCAGCAGACGGGCCGCCACCGGCTCCATCATCGGATGATATACGGGTTCGGGCGACTGATAACCGGCCCACTGGTCCCCCCGGGGTCCGAATATATCCGGATCCATCAGACCACCCGGGATAGGCTCTCCGTCCTTCTCCCGGAAAGTAAGGGGAGAGCGGATCCGTCCGCGTCCCGTCAGGTTCTCCATCTCCCCGCCGGTCATGGCGGATATCTCGTCGGAACTCTCCTTCTCCGTAAAATTAACGCCGGCGGCCTTCATAAGGTCCCGGTATTTCTCGTAGACCAACGGGGTGCCCGACATCACCGGGGTCCCTCCGGTCCGGACTGACCTCCACAGGTCGTCACTGCGCTGGCCCCGTATCTTCATGTCCCGTATAGTATCAGGGGCCCCGTGGCTGAGCATGGCCCCCCATTCCGCATGCCCTATATGCTTTCCACCTTCAGGGCCGCCACGTCCCGGCTGTCCTTCAGAAGTATAGAACCCGGTGGAACGGGCCTTGCCCTTCTGCTCGGCCAGGTGACCCAGTTTATAGGCATACAGATTTCCGGTCAGGGTATCTTTACGGTCTTTACCGGTCACCGGATTATGCAGTACCTCGGTGGCGGACATTCCCTGCTTCTCCAGCTCTTTAGCGGCCCTCTCCATCAGGTCCTCGTCGGAGAAACCCCGGACCCGGTATCCTTCCCCGGTCTGATCCGCCACTTTACCCAGAAGACCTAAAGACACCTGGGCGGGATTAAGACGGGATATAATGGAATAAGGGTTGAGGATAAGGTCCACCGGACGTCCCTTCTCGTCCGTAAGCATTTCACTGTTCTTAACTATACTCGAGACGACACCCTTCCCCCCGAAGAACTGTCCGATCTTGTCCCCCTCCTCCATCGGGGAGAAAGAGGATACATATATTTCGTATCCGTCCTCAGGATTGCCAGCCACATACTCCACCCTGCCGTCATGTTCATGGTCCCAGACTATCGAGCTGTCCATATTGGTCTGCTTGCGTCCCGCCGACAGTCCCGTATCCTTGCGGGTGACGGCCAGGGCCAGCGGGTCGCCCCGGGACACTTCGGAACCTTCCCTTATCACTCCCCGGTCGTCCAGTTTGTCCATCTGGTCCCCGGAGTATCTGGAAGGGAACAGCACCTTGAATTTATTTTTATCATAAGCCGTCTCACCGCTGTCGAAAGTATCCCGCATCCGGTACATAGCTTCATGTCCCAGTTTCTCAGCGGCGCTTTCGGATATAACCACGGCGTCATCGTAATTAAGCCCCTCATAGGGCGTCCAGGCTACTCTAAGATTGGTCCCTGTAGCCGCTTTACCTTCATCGTCAGTGAAATTACTGGTGGCCAGCAGTTCCCCCGGTCCCACTCTCTGCCCCTCTCTTACTTTGGGGGTCTGGTGGAAAAAAGTTTTACGGGGCAGCGGGTCCCGGTCGTGCAGACCGTAAATATGCTCCTTCCCGTCATCATCAGTTATTTTTATCCGCCCGGGGGATACTTCAGTAACTTTACCTCCCCGTCCGGCCCTTAAAGCCCCCAGCACTTTCCTGCCGGTCTCCTCGGACATAGTAGTGACTTCACCGTCCGGTCCCAGCACCTCCTTGTCCACCAGGGGAGCCTCCCGTCCCGTTACCGGCACCGCCTGGTCCGGATAACGGGCCCCCATATTGGCCCGCATGGACTTGATGCCCCCGGTGGCGTATGTCCGGTTGCCGGCCGGGCTGTATAATTCATCCCCCGACGGCACCACCAAGTCCACCTGTTCTTTAGGCACCTCTTTAACTCCTTCCTGACGGACCATGGCGGGCACGGTGTCCCCGGGACGGTCCATATCCTCCCGAGTGCTCAGCACCATGTCCGGGGCCTTGTCGGACCGGACAAGGACCCTTTCACCGTCAGACGGGCGTTCAAAAACTGTAAACAGTCTCCTGGAGTCCGGGTCGAGAAAAGTATTGCGGGCCAGGGACACGTCCAGACCGATAGCCACCGATTCGGGAGTAACCACTCCATCTATATAATTAAAGTAGGAATGCTGTACATTCCGGGCCTCGGCCGGGGCGGCGTCGATCGAGGATATAGCCCCCTCGCCCAGACGGGTCAGCCGGTAATGGGACGACTGTCGTTCCACCGGGCTTATACCCTCTATAGCCTGTAACGGGGCCGCTCCGGCGAACATGGAGTTCACATGATCGGATAACGGGGCCGTCGGGATATCCTTGGGATTGCCGGTCCGCAGGGCTTTACTGAGTTTATTCCTCATAACCCCGCCCATATCTCTCTCCAGACGGTCCTTGAGGATATCCCCGAAAGTATATATTCTCTGGAACTGCAGAGAGTCCCTGGAGTCCCCGAAATGTACGCCTTGACGTACTTTACGCATTTTGTCCACGGCATCGGCTATAGTCCGGGTATCCACAGTGCTGTGGGACTCGCCCAGGGTCCTTTTAGTGACTTCCGGGTCCAGTCCGATATCAGTGAAAGCGGTGGCGAACAGGGCCTCTTCATTACCGGCCATCTCCGGATGTTTCTTCTGCTGATTTTTAATCACATCGGAACGCCAGCCGGCGAGTCTGCCACTCTCTTTAGTATCTCGATTGGCCGGGGCCAGCTCGCCGAAGACATTCTCTATATCCTCATCCTCCATCCCCAGGTTCTTAAGTACATAGGACAGGGGCACTTTCCTGCCCGCCCGGTGCATATTGAACTGACCGGTCTCCGGGTCCATCACTAAGTTGAAATTTCTTCCAGTACCGGGGGCCACCGTTACGGCGGCCTCTATGGATCCGTCCTCCCGGTTGCGGACATAAACGCCCGGGTCCAGCCTCATCTGCTTCAGGGGGGCATAGCGGATCCCCCGGCGGATCATTTCCCCGTCAGGAGTAAGCCTGGGAACCTTCATAAGGGTCCGGCGGTCCGTCTCTCCGGTTACGTTCCCGGTAGCGGTATCAGTTATCCTGAACCGGCCGGTAATCGGCACCTCAAGGGTCTCCCCCCGGATCGCCGCGTCCCTGGTATCGGATGGGGACAAAGGTCTGGCATCCCCTGGTTTAACGTCGAAAACCTCTATGCGGCTGCCTCCCCGTTCATACGGGAAAGAATTACGTACCGCCTCCACCGCGCGGTCCCGGTATAGACGGTCCATTCCCTCATAGTCCTCAGGGGAAAGTAGACGATCCCTGTTTGCGATCGGAATTATCATATTATTTCCTTATCTGACCTTTTCAGGCACGGCGGCCTGTCTTCGGGAAGGACTTCCGGTCTCGGCGAACTGGGCCATGGGCCCCAGCTCTATCCTCGGGGGCTGTGTCAGGTCCGCTTCATGCCGATCCTTTATGTTCCTGAGCAGTTTCATACGCCGACGTGCCGGGTCCTGGACGGCGTGCCGTTTATAGCCCAGTATACCCCCGGCGGCGAAAAAGGAAAGTACGGATGTGACGGCTAAAACAGATCCCCAGTCCCCCAGGGCGCCCAGGACTCCCCGTTCCTCCCCCTGTTCTGTACCTGTGCCTTCAGTCCGCATCTGATTATCCACATCCCTCAGCCCCGGCGTAGATGCCTCTTTATTATAACTGTCCTTACCCCGGGTACGTTTATATTCCTCAGTGAACAGGTCCTCGATTTTATGCCGCTCTCTAGTAGCCGGTGACGGTATTACTACATCGTGCACGGCTTTTCCCGCCCTTTTTCCGCCATAGGCCGCCAGGGTGGAGATCCCCACCGTGGCCGCCCAGACCAGAGGGGGCACCCCAGTAAGATCATGTATAACCCGGCCCAACTTACCCCCTCCGGCCTCTTTCTCTTCGGATTCCGGTTCATGTACACCACCCAGCGGAAGATCGACGACACTGGTATCCTTTACGCGCCGGGCTTTAAGGGGGCTTTTCAGATCCGACCATACCCCTGAAGCCAGTCCCGCAATAGCTCCCACAGCTCCCCAGAACAAGGCGCTTTCACCTATATCCCGGTATATAGTATCTCTACTATACTCCATAGGGTTTGCCGCTCGCTGTATTCTCGTCCATAATTCTCCGGACTGTTTTTCAACTGTCATTGTCATGCTCCTTAATGTACTCCGGCATATAATATTCCTCCCGGAACGGGGACGTATAATATCTGAACGACGCCTCTATGTACAGACGGCATCCTTTATCTGTCCACTCGAATCTCGAACCGGCCATTTCCGCCAGCCCGCTGTTTATGTCCTCCAGAAGTTTTTCATAAACTTTACGGTCTTCAGGATCGGATATATCAAAAACTCTGGCAATAAAACTACGTTTAAGGACCGGAAGCCTGGAACGGGGATCATTCTTATCATATATCTCGGCCGGTCCGGCATAGGGCAGTCCCTGCCACGTCTTATAGTCTGATTTCCCTTTCACTTCCTTTCGGGTATCGTTCGTTGTCATCTTTATCTTCCTTTAAGGTATTTCTATACTTCTCTTTATCCAGATCCCTCTGTCTGCGCCCTTTCATAGATTTCCTGATCCGGGACAGCTGCTGCTGTTTCATCTCGTCCTTAAGACGCCGCTTCTCCCGTTTAGTAGGTGATGTAAAAGCGGATGAGGTATAACCGGTACCGTAACCGGCCGCCAGGGGCAGTCCGGCAAGAAGTATGACAGATCCGATAACTGCTAATTTTACGGCTCCCAACCCAGCTTCCGCAACAGAGGCCTCTTTACTCCTGCCGTACCTTTCGACCGCTTTCCTGCGTATAAGTCCTTCAACTTCTTTAAAGTTCTGATTAAGTTCCACCATGATTACTGTCCTCTCTTTAAAATATCGTCAACCACACCACTGCCCTTGACCGCCCCGGCCAGTCCCCCCAGGGCCGCGGCCCGTCGTTTAATCGGATCCGGCAGGCCCAGCACCCGTCCCGTAGCCCGTCCGAAAATATAGGCCGGGACAAATGACGCCCCGGCATTAAGAGCTGTGGTGGTAAGGCTCCTGCCGCTGGTCATACCGTTGATCTCTTCAGATCCGGCCGCCAGGGCCCCGGATATCCTCTGCTCGTCCTCCCGCAGCCTGGGCTCCTTCATAAAACGTACCATCGCCTCACTCTTAGGTATCGAAAATGAATTGTATCCTGTATCATAGGACGATCCCGATGCGGAGGTCTTGAAAAGCTGCCGGGACTGATCTCCGGCCACATTCCTGAAAGCGTTCGGCTTAACCACCTTCTCCGCCTCTTCACGTAAATCCATATCGGGGATGCCCCTATGGGCCAGTCCGGCCCGTGTACCGGCCAGTATAGCGAACATAGTCGGCAGCACATGCCGGTAACGGCCCTCGGTAAGTTCCCGGTGGGCCTGCTGTTTCTCCTCCGGAGGCCTGCCGGCCATAAGAGTTTCAAGTACCGGAGTGGCCAGACGGTTCGCCAGACGCCCCAGCATATACCCCGCCCCGGCCTCCACCGGCACCTGGGTCCACGGGGACTGTCCCACCGTACGGGTATAAGTTTTTAAAGGGTTCATATCAGTCTCCTTAATCAGAACCACCTTCGGTCATATATATGGGGTTGCTGCGCCTGCTGGGCGTACTGGGCCTGTCCATGGGGACGATTAGCCATCATACGGGACAATGCCAGGACCCCTACCAGAACTCCGACAGCGGCCAGTCCCCCCTTAATTTTACCCCCGTGCTGGTCCCAGAAATCACCGAGCATTTTTTCCGGAGTAAAACCTAGCAGTCTTTCGAGAGCCTCCCTGGCCTGCTCCCAAACAGTAGGTTCATCCTCCGGCGGATCCTCTCCCCTGATTCCCTCATCAATCGTATCCATAACGAATTCCTTAGGGCCCTTCTTATACGCGTCTACCCACGGTTCAACTTTACCAGTCACTCCTTCTTCCCCCGTCCACCAGTTATCCGGCGTAAAGGGTATATTATCCAGAGCCTGTCCCGCTGTGTACAATGCCGATTCCCCCCATCCCGGTTCTATACTTCCGGCCGCTTGAACATGTGAAGTAGGGTCTGCAATATCTGACCTTTCCGCATTTCTCTCCCTTTCTACTTCTTTGCCGAACTGTTCCTCAAAAAATTCAGCCGACCTGGTACCTTCCTCAGGCTGGATTTTCTCAATATTCCC
>PUNP01000089.1 GCA_003551785.1 Candidatus Brocadiaceae bacterium
CAAAGGTGTCAACTTGAACGGGTACTTTCTCATCTCAGGGGTAAAGGCAGGGAGCGGGCCATGGGATATTTTCTTTTTACGTCTTCCACTCTGGGTTTAGGAAACAGCTTTTACGCCACCCGTTGCAGGAGGGCTTCCGGGCACAGTTATTTTTGCCGACAGGCGCTTGAGCATCCGCGATGGGTGAATATTTACAGGAAAACTTTACTGCTTGGCGAGCTGATTTTCCGGTCTTATCTCGGCGGCATTATACAGGCCATTTACTGTAAGTCTGCAAGGAGGCATCTCATTCGGCGGTTAACATCCCCACGCTGGTACAGAGAGCATCTGTCTATACTCAGGGAGAAATTTATAGAATAGAAAAATGCTCAGCGACATACTTCACGTTTGCAACTCTATTCATTGCGCTTTATAATAGAAGTTGGAAACATTCAGTGATAAGTGTTCAGTGAACACGTAACATCACCGCAGGGGCCGAAAAGGCAAGAATGAGCAAATGCCGCAACTTCAGATGCAACCGCGCCCCTGCCGGGGCGCATTCATCTTTGTATCATTTATTACCCCTGGTTAAAACCAGGGGCTACCTAACCTCGCCCCGTTGGGGCGAAAACAGAGGCCTTGCCCCTGTACAGGGCAAGTATTTTAGACTCGGGTTTCAACCCGAGGTGATGATTCACAACTATTTTTGCGCCCTTAAATGGTGCGGTAGATCGTTGCGTATTGGTTATTGTGCGCTTTTCGGCAAAGCCCGTAGTGACGGGTTTTACTGGATGATTACCATTAAGTGAGCTAACCGAAATGAATTTGATAATAGGTGATATTTATGCACGTTACGAAAACTCGTAAAATTATATGGATGCTGCTCATATTAACTATCGTTGCGACTTATGCGTTCAAGATTCATGTGGCTCGCGAGCCGTCACGCAGAAGTGCGCGGCTTGATGAGAGTGTGATGGAAGCATTGCCCGTATCTTCCGTGCTTGATTTGTCCGGAATGCCTGAAGAAATACCCGTTCAGGTGAGCGGCCTGGGAGTTGATCCCCAGCAACGTTCCGCCGTCGTTTTCTTAGTTACCGACAGCGAGGATTACTACATGCCGATTTTTATCGGGGAGTACGAAGCTTCTGCTATTTCCCGCTCACTTGAAGGCGTCAAACCCATGCGGCCGTTAACACACGAACTGCTCGCTGATATTGTGGATAAAATGGACGGTGAAATAACTAAAATGGTTGTTTCCGATATGGTTAATGGCACTTTCATATCCACACTTACCGTGCAAAAACCAAACGGTGAGAGCGTTGAAGTCGATGCCCGCCCAAGTGATTCTATTGCTATAGCTTTACTCAGAAATGCAGAAATATATGTTGCGGCTTCGGTGATGGAGAAGGCAGGTTACAAAATTGATGAAGATGATGAAGATGTGCCGGGAGTAGTTCCCGACCAGGAGGAGGATATACCTTCCGAACCCACACCTCCCAGGCCGGAGATGCCGGAAGGTGAACTGATATGACCCGGACCCGGACTTAGTCAAAATGGTAAAGAAGAGAGCGAAAAATAAAAAGAGTGGATTGATTTACGGTTTTCCGGCCGCTGTCTGCTGGGCCGCGCATTTCCCGTTAATTTTACGCTATTTAGGCGACATGTCGCCGTTGGTTTTCTACTTCCACAGCACATTTTGGGCTGCTGCCGCTCTCATCACTATCCTCACTTTATCCGGTAATTTAGACCATATTTCGGTCGTTAATCGCAAAAGCGGCACGATTTTTTTGCTGCTGCTTTTCGGAGGATACGGTTTCTTCATGCTGCTGGCTAATGCTGCGGAGCGCACGGAAAATCGCAGCGCTCTCGAACACTTATTCTATGTTGGCCCATTAATTCTCATTTTACTGGCAGGTTTTACGAGAACAGGTGCACGGCCGAGACAACTCGGGCTTGGGATAGTGGGCTTCGTGGGGGGGTGGTTAGTTCTATACAATGTCAACGGCTTCACCCCGCCGCCTGCTGCGGCTGTCTTACTGATACTTGCTGCAGCGGCTTCGTGGGCTTTCTTTTCTTTTATTGCCGCCTCTCTGTTGACTAAAAACGAAGTATTGCCCGTTCTTACTATAGTCTTCTCGCTCACGGCTGTCTGCCTTTTAGTAACTTGCATTGCTATGCGTGAGGATATTCTTGCTATTGAAAGGGAGTATATTTGGGTGACAATAGTGATCGGTATACTGCCCATCGCCGGTGCTATGACTTTGTGGTTGAAGTGTATGACATCCACATCTTCGACGGCCGCCGCCGCTTCATGGTGGTATGGCGCGGTTATCCCGGCCGCACTTTGGTACCATTTTGCCATACCCGATGCCCACCTCTCCTGGATCGGGGCTGTCGGAATTGCGTTAATCCTTGCATCTTTGAAGACAAGCGGTAAAAAAAGAGAACGAACTACTCCTACTTTTGGCGACCTGATCTCGAAATAATACGGTGAACTGCTCATGCTCGTCCGAAAACATAAAATTGATGTAGCCGCCCGGGTTGATAAATGGAAAAAAAAACAATGTCGTATAGCGCTGGTACCGACTATGGGAGCACTGCACTGCGGGCATATGAATTTAGTGGAATCGGCGGTAAATGAGTGCGATCATACCGTGGTCAGTATCTATCTTAACCCTACGCAGTTCGGTGAAAAAGAAGACCTCGATAAATATCCCGTAAACCTGGAGCGCGATCTGGATATGCTTGATTCCGCCGGGGTCGACCTCGCATTTACGCCAAACAGCAGCGAAATGTATCCTGAGGCGTTCTCTACGTGGGTTATACAAGAAAAATTTACCGAAACGCTTTGCGGCAATAACAGGCCGGGGCATTTCAGAGGCGTTTGCACTGTTGTCGCCAAACTTTTCAATATTGTCTCACCGGACTATTCATATTTCGGACGCAAGGATTTCCAGCAATCGGTGGTCATAAAAAGAATGGTTAAAGACCTGGATTTTCAGACTTCAGTCAGGGTTATGCCAACCGTACGCGAAAAAGACGGCCTGGCCATGAGCAGCAGGAACCAATACCTGACCACCGAACAGCGCCGCCACGCCGTCGTTCTCCATGACGCGCTGCTTACGGCAAGGGAGTATTTTGAAAAAGGACGGCGAGACACTCTTGAACTGGTAAAAATCATGCAGGATGAGATTGAAAACGAGGACACCGTCATCCCCGAATATGTTGAAATCGTGGATGCGGAATCTCTTGATACGCCCCCATCGGCTAATGAAAAATCCGTAGCGGCACTTGCCGCCCATGTCGGCTGTACCAGGCTGATCGATAATATGCCGTTAGGCGGTGAGAATGAAGATATTTATTTGGCATCACCATCGTGCCCTGTGCCAATAAACAAAACAATTGCAAGTCATATAACACAATGTTAAAGAGAATTTCTAATAAAAGATGGTTTTATTTTATTTCCCCTTCCCTGGCTCTTTTCGTTTTCTTCTGGGCGGCTTCAGCGGCTGCAGCTCAGCGTAATAAACTGCAAGTCAGGAAAATACATGAGCGACATGAGCACCATTGGCTGATAAAAAACAGATTCTATGAAGCGGCACTGAATCCTGCTGAAGGGGCTTTTATCAGCAGCTTCAGGATGTTGCCTGACGGCACCGAGGTCGCCTTTCGAGGCCGTAGTGAGTACTCAGGACTTTTGGGAGAGGCGCTGACGGCCGGGATGCAGTACGAGCTTGTTGATGAAAATGTCAGCCGGGAAGAAGCGACTTTTACCTTTGCTGCTGATCGGGGGGAGTTAACCCTGCAAAAGAGTTTTACTTTCCAATCCGAATCACCAATAATTACCCTGGCACTTTCAGTGGAAAATCGTTCCGGGAGCACCTTGCGTAACGTTACCGCCCCCGCTTTGCTCAGCACCTTCAGCGTATCCCAAACTCCATCCGAACGCTATTTTTATGCCTTAGGGAGAAGTAATTATGCCGAGGTTCACAGCATGAGAGCTATCCTTAGACGCTATAACTATCTAAATAGAGCAGATGATCTGCCGGTGCACTGGACGGCTGTTATTTCCCCGGTCGACAAAATAGGTGTAGGTATGCTTCATCTTGATTCCGCAGTCCAATCGGTATTAGCAGGACGCCATCTGGACGGGCCGATAACGTTGGAGTCGCAGCTGGGTCCTGTTGAACCGTTCACTAAATATACGACTGAGGTGAAATTATTCCCGCTAAGGGGATTTAGCTCCGTCGATCTGATTTCAGAGGACCTTATTGCCGAGAGCCTGATGTACACAATAGGAGAACATCGTAAGCTTTTTGTCCGGGTTAAATCACTTATCCCGGAACCCAGGGAAATATCAATAGTGACCAGGGCGTTTAACGCTGATGGAGAAGAACTGGGGCCGTTGGAAACTATTGTGTTTGACTCACTGGACATGGCTGATGCCGCCGTAGAGACGGTTAATGTGGATGCCGATATGTTTGACAATCTGGCATGGGTGGGCCATGAGGTTTACTCAAACGGCCGGCGACTGCATCGATTCCTGTCTGTACCTCCTGGTGCCGAAGCCCATTTAACTGCTTCCGGTTCGGAATTGCCTCCCCCGCATGTGGAGAAACTTGAAAAATATCATCCGGAGGGGGCCGTTGATCATCATACCGAAGAAGTAAGTGAAGCCCGTGCTGAAGATGATGAGTCCATTTACATTAGCAAGCTGAAAGATGCTGAATGGGTGGATGTCGAGAAGTTCGATTTGATTGTGGAGGAGGATGATTCCCGGACTGTGATTTTCAAATTGGGGGTGAGCGGTGATATTAAGGATTTGCAAATAGGTTTAGTCGGCCCTGCCGAAGGGGATGGAAATGGCGAGGCCCTGCGTCCTCTTAGTGCAACAAGTGTTTTTTTATGGGAAGTGCCAGCATTAGATGCACCGGATGCAGAACTGCGGCCGTTTCGCCGGCGCGATTTATCGGCCGGGGATTCCGCTTTCGCCGCTGTCACGCTCAATAGTGCTGAACTCGATACAGGCGAATATGCGGCAAGGATAGTCCTGTCGTCCAAAGAAAAAACTGTCGAGTTGCCGATAAATGTCGAAGTCATTGCTCCCGTGCCCGTTTCGGAGGAGGCGGTAAAGTTGTGGTATTTAACTGACACAGCCGATGACAGCTTTGAAGCGATTATCAATACCGCTATGCGTTACGGGTTTCGGGCCGTTTCTGTTAAGCCGGGCGGCACCGCCGATCGTTACCAGGCGCGGCATTGGGCGGAACGCGCACGCAGCAGCGGGGTGGTGAATTTTGGTTTCTATGATCCGGGCCTGGCGATAGTCGGCGCTGAACGAATTTCTGACCCCCTGATTGGTCAGGGAATGGGTAGTGAAACTGCACCGCTTACGTGGCTCGCATGTATGCGTTCCGATGGGCCGCAGGTGGGGCGGTTGCTGCGCGATATGGGGTTTGCCCCCGCCGCCATCATACCGAGGACAACACCGGCGCTTGTCAGTAAAGTCCGTGCACAAGAGAGCTTCTCCGATATACTGCTCGGCGGTCAAATGGGTGATGTAATGTTTGATTTGGAGGAAGCAATTCAAGAAAAGGGTTATAACGGTTCTCAACGTTATTGGCGCTATATCGATGTGCGTGATTATGATCTTGTAGAACTCTCGGGATACCTGCGACGCGAGTTTTTCCACGCCGTCGCCATTGGCGCCCGGGGCGTAGCTGTCAGGGCCGATGTGCCGGAATCATCGCCGGGCCGTTCATTATTCCTGCATTTACTGCGGGATGCCTGGCAGGATGCCGCTGCTTTTGAATTATTAATTTTCAGTGAAAATATCACAGATTCTTTGCGGTGTCAGTATGAAGAAATGATCGGGTACGAACGATATGAAGATCTGAACCGGGGGAATGGGAAGGAATGGTGATTCTCAGCTGCGCTGGCCTAAAACAAAACGCTCCGCCGTGCTTCCGCGTTTATTTCGTTTTTTTTACCGCAGAGATCGCAGAGGACGCAGAGAACGGCTTTTATTAGGCGCTTAGTTGCCGTACATCGTTAACAAAATGAGGATGTACGAAAAAGGTTAAATATCTGTCCAAGTTACGGAAATTTCAAATTAAAAATTACAAGTTCCAAATAAATGACAATGCTCAAAATCATAAATATCAGGTATCAAAGGCTGTTGGCGTGACTGTCCTGACCACGGTACCGGGCCGGCAGTCATTTCTCCCACGGGGGCAAGCCCCGTGGGGAATCATTTTGTGGGGCCAATTCGTTTCTGGTGTTCAGTCGTTAAAACCACGGGGACAAGCCCCGTGGAGGTTTGATGTTTTCGTTGAGATTCGCTCCCCCCACGGGCCTTGTGCCCGTGGCTTGCATGACTGACTATCAGAAAATAACGTCAACTACAGAAGACTCCACGGGGCTTGTCCCCGTGGTTATCATGATTGGCCAAAATAAGAAGAGAATACTAAGCTGATTCATGAAATGGGATAATTATCCGTACTGCGCCGTCAGGCGCTCCGTTTTCAGAGCGCAGTCTTTGAAAATGCGTAGATCCTTTCCGGAGGGAAATTATGGAATTTGCGCCCTCCGAAAATGTAGCAGGCGGAAAAATTTAAGGGAGTTCTCGGCTTGACGATACGCAAAAAACCACACAGCGCAAATTCCTCCCAACCGCGCTTCATTTGACAAAATGTCGGGAATTAAGTATAATTTATAATAACGTGTTCTGTTATTCTTGAATTCGGTGTTTTAATTGTAATGTGTCCATTATGCCTGCGGTATTACAATCTTCAAAAGTGATTGGTAATTCGGGGCGGATGGATACGCTTTAAAGTTTTATACCTTTTTTTTTTTTAAGCGGAGGTGGGCGATGTGTATTTGTAAGGTGTTTAAGAGGTGGTTTACGTTGATTGAGCTGTTGGTAGTCATTGCGATCATAGCCATATTGGCGGCGATGCTGATGCCGGCGCTGGCCAGAGCAAGAGCCGAAGCCAGGAAAGCTTCTTGTGCAAGTAACGTCAGGCAAACCGGACTCGGCTTCAATATGTTCCGGAATGATAATAATCAGAGATGGCCGTCTTGGGGAGGTGATGAGAATTGGGCCCAGGCAACTATAGTTAATATAGGACATGGCGGGCAGGCATGGGGGCAAGGTTTATTTAAGTATGTCGATAATGCGGAGTTGTTTTCTTGTCCGGCAATAGGTACCGAGATTACTCTGCGTTCGGAAAGCGGAGAAAATGTACCTGAAAAAACAGACTATACTTACGAGAATGGCGGGTTCTTTGGCTCGCAAACGCGTGCTGTTTACGCAGATATCGTTAGCGATGACCGGCCGGATTGGCGGAGTGATAAAAGTCATAATTATGAAGCTCCTAATCACAGAGACGGCTCGAACATCCTGTTCGCCGACGGTAGTGTGCGTTTTGGGCAGTTTACCCGTGATGGCGGCGACATCGTCGGCCTTCCGAACCCGTATTTGACGGATGTTGATGAAGACATTTACCAATATGATGGTGCAGATCCCGATCCTGATGATGCCGGATTGCAGGATACGGCATCATAATTACTTATTAATTAGCTGATATATAATGGATGTAAGGGGTAGCTAACATGAGAAATGTTGGTTACCCTTTTTTTATCTGGTTCTTCTCGGATTAGACCGGTGATCTAAAATTTAAAGAGTATATTTCGTTTGGAGTCCCGAAGGGATTCATAATATCCCGGGATGGAATGTCCTGAAAGGACGGCACACACCGCCTCGTATTCGCGCATTCCTTTTGCGAAACCATTCGAACATCGCAGAAAAACATCCATTGATGTGGCGTCCCTACAGGACGCGGTTTGTTGGGTTGCATTCATGTTCCCAGGGTTCACACCCTGGGCTGGTATGTAGTGTCCTTTCAGGACACGACGGATACATCAATATTGTCCGTTTTTTTTGACTTTGCAATGCACTGCGCCGACAGGCGCCCCATTTACAGAGCGCAGTCTCTGAAAATGCGTAGTACCTTACCCGATTTGAGCGATGATTTTCATTGTACCGTGTCCACGGTCAGCAGCACATAGACCACGGCGAAGATGAACAGGGCCAGGCAGAGGTTTTCAGCCCAGTATGCTGTGAACTGCGCTTTTTGCAGCTTCAGACGCTTTTCCAGCACGTGGCGGATCAGCAGGAATATACCGCCGCTCAGGTAGGCTAAAGCGAGCACATACCCCGAACGCCCGCCCATCGTCATCCTGTCTCCGTGCATGCCGGGCAGGTATGTCTTGCCGATCAACAGCGCAAGCAGCCCGTAAATACTCGCAGCTATCCCAACTGTCCATCCCAAAATATATTCCTTCACAAAGCGCATCTCAGTCAATCACTCCCATTCGATTGTTAAAATTTCGATTTCTCATTATAATCTAAACCAGTGATGAGTGCAAAGCCGGTCGCTGATGGTGCTGAAAATCGGCAAGATGCCTGACCGTATAGCACGCATCCTGCGTGCGTCGACAGGCAAGATGCCTGTCATACGTATAGCACGCATCCTGCGTGCGTCGACAGGCAAGATGCCTGTCATACGTATAGCAC
>PUNP01000459.1 GCA_003551785.1 Candidatus Brocadiaceae bacterium
GATCCACTCAAGGACAGGCAGGCAGGGCTTATTGCCCCACACCGGTGTTCCGATGATGACGGCATCATATTCGGACGGGTTATGCTGTAGCGGCGCGATTTCCACCTTTTTTTTGAGCAAAACGTCTTTTATGCCGCCCAGATATCCGGCTGGACCTGAGCGATTCTTCTTTTCAGTTATTTCCTCGATATCGCAGTCAAGATGCCGGGCGATTTCCCCGGCCGCTTTCCGTGTGAATCCTGTGCGCGAGTAATAGACCAGCAGGTATTTTGAGATCATGGTCTTGTTCAAAGATGGTTGATGTTAAACTTGCTTGCCGGCTTTGCGGGAAGTTTTCGAACAAATCATCGAAGACTTCTTTTCACGTAATTTACTTCTTGAAATTGACTTGCACCTTACATCATCGCGGGATTTCGCCGCCATGTTGAAAAACCCGGGACCGCCGCATCAATCACACGGCCAGGGTGCGTCTTTGATCGATGACGTCGGCCACAGCGGCATCAAACGCGGAGTCGCCCCCTGCAGTATCGATAACATGCCGCCACCATTATACCACACCGGGTTCTTGAAGTGAAACGTTTTACCCGCTTATTTCACGCGTTCTCGGCGGCGCAGATGTGGCAGAAAGCAAACGCGGCCTGCCTGCAGCAGGCAGGTCAACCGCCGTTTGTCCGGCGCCGGTACACACTAATGGAATCTGAAACCCTGACAAAGCCACTTATTTTAATGTTTTACATCATTTATCTTAATTATCGTCTTTGGGTTATGCGATGTGCGGGTTTACAGCAGGACTTGCTGAAGCGCCGCCACGGAATATCAGGGCGAGCGGCAACGGAAGACGGCTGCACTTTTTCAGCACGTGGCAATCCCGCGCCGATGCGGAAAACTTCAGCGCCTGTTTCATCCGGTCACCGGGCGCCGTGCAGACAGAAGATTACTTGCATATTTTTTTTTGTGGCGTATAATGACATCAACCCCCCAAGATGTCCGCCATTGTTTTATCGGGATTTTCGCTGACGGAGGGAGCCCATGTTCGCGGTTTTGCTGACGCCGGCACCCGTCAGGGCGCGGGGAATGGCGCAGCAGGTATCCTGCATGAACAATCTCCAGCAGATCTAAAACCAGTGAAAGGGAGTAAAGATATGTCTCTGAAAGAGTATTTTGAAACAACCGAAGGTACCGGGATCCTTGCAACCGCCAATCCGGATGGAAAAGTTGATGCCGCCGTTTATGCCAGGCCGCATTTTCCCGAAGGCAATGACCGCACGCTTGCTTTTATTATGAGCAGCCGGCTCAGCTACCGGTACCTCCAGGCCAACCCGAATGCCGTTTATGTTTTTATGGAAAAAGGAGAAGGCTATCGGGGGAAAAGGCTTTATCTTTTTAAAACAGGCGAAGATGCCTCTGCTGAAACCATTGAGAAGATGCGAAGAAAACCATGCGGGCATTTTGAAGGCGTGTCGGATAAGCAGGTGGTATATTTCAGGGTTGAAAACGAACGGCCGCTTGTGGGGGATGGATAATACCGATTGGTCGGAAGACGGGGATTTCTGAAGGGCAACGTTTATAATAACGCTGGCCGTTGATCTATGGAAAAAGCAGGTTGCGGTCAATGACGACAGAATGAACAGGCAACACACAGCTCCCAAACATAACACATGAAAATGTGGATGCGAAGACAAAGCGGAAGGGCGGGGGGGACAATATTTCAGCTTACGGGGGATATTGAAGGGACTTTTTGGCAGAAGTGGGGTGGAGGAGTCGTTGCCTCCTGTTTTTTCCTCTATTTTGCCATCACGGCTTTTGCGGCCGGGACAACGGAACTGACAGGCAGATACGGTGCAACAATGGAGCTCACGGGGCCGGATGCGAGGGCAAAAGGTTTTTTATTTTTGAGCATTGCCCTGTACCTTTTTACACATTATTTTTTGGCCAATACCAGATTATATATTGCAAGAGATATCGGGAAAGTGATAGCACTTCTGGGAATCATTGCATCAATAGGATTTATCGGGATAAGAGCGGCATTATTTTAGCGCCCTTATTTCACGCGTTCCGGTGGTGCAGATGCGGCAGAAAGCCAAACGCCGCTGGTTTGTGAAAATCGGGCCGGGGCGCACCTGCTGTCCTTCTCAATCTCTGACAACACCAAACCTGCGCCCGCTCTTCTCAAGCATGACGTCATATCCCTGCCCTTCACCAATAGCAAGCAGCACCCGTTTCTCGTCCGACAGGTAAGAAGCAACGACTTCACCCACGAAGATGGTGTGATCCCCGGTCTCAATCGATCCCGTGACCCGGCATTCATAATTGACAGGACATTCTTTGATCAGGGCAGGCTCGATATTTTTTGACTCAACTGGCGTCAATCCGGACTCTTCGAATTTGTCGTGTTCTCTTCCAGAACAGCTTCCGCAAAACAGGACTTCTTCGCCCATGTCTTCGCCGGGAAAGGCCAGAACAAACTCCTTTTCCATTGCAATCAGATCATGGCTGTATCTCGTCTTCCCCACCGAAATGGCCACCATCGGCGGTTTAAAAGACGTTCTCATCTTCCACCCGAGTGCGATGATGTTCGAGCGGTTGTTCCGGCCGTCAAGGCTGACGGCGAGCGAGATGCGCGACGGCTTTTCCGAGATCTCCAGTGCTTCGTCGTATTTTACTTCCTGCATTTTCTCACCTCCATTATTGAATCACGTTCCGGTGACTTCAGGCACTGCCTTAACATTGTAAGCCATATTCCGGAATCAGGCCAATTGAAAATATAGTCTTTGAGGCTTTTGCTGTTGCTCTCCTTTTTTGACTTTCGCCGTATTGTATTATATCATCTTCTGTAAACGGTTTTGAAAATGACTGTTTCCTGCATGCTGATGCCGTCAACAACTGTATCGGCCAGAACGCATCACCTGCTCTGCCTGCAAGGATCCCAAGATACGGCTCTAGCGAGGGGGTCGTTGAAAATAAGGAAAAAAGATGAACATCTACCAAATTATCATTGTAGCCGCACTGCTGGGCAGTGCTTTTCTCGACTTCATTGCCGACATACTGAACCTGCGCCGCCTTTCTCCGGAGTTGCCTGATGAGTTCAGGGACGTGCATGACAGTGAAAGCTATGCTCGTTCGCAGGAATATACCAGGGTCGGAACCCGCTTCGGCTGGATTTCTTCGGCGTTCAGCCTGCTGGTTCTTTTTGTTTTCTGGGGGATGGGTGGTTTTGCCGCGCTCCATGACCGTTTGGACGGTGTGGGATGGCACCTGGTGCCGACCGGGCTGGTCTATATCGGCGTTCTTGTTCTGGCAAGCACTTTTCTTTCGCTCCCCTTTAAGATTTATTCGACGTTCGTGATTGAAGAACGGTTCGGGTTCAACCGAACAACACCAAAGACGTTCGTCCTGGATGTTTTTAAATCGCTTTTGATTGGATTGATTATCGGGGCGCCTTTGCTGGCGGCCGTACTCTTTCTGTTCGACCGGGCAGGTGAATGGGCGTGGGTCTATGTCTGGACGGTGACCACGGTCATTATGCTTTTTGTTCAGTATATAGGACCACGCTGGATCATGCCCCTGTTCAACGATTTTCAACCGCTGGAAGATAAGGAACTCAAGGAAAAGATTGAGAAGATGGCAAAGTCAGCCCGTTTTCCTTTCCAGGAAATATTTGTCATGGACGGTTCACGCCGTAGCAGCAAATCCAACGCCTTTTTTGCCGGTTTTGGGCGGAACCGCCGAATAGCCCTGTTTGACACGTTGATCGATAATCATACAAAGGACGAAGTGGTCGCAGTGCTGGCACATGAAATCGGTCATTTCCGAAAAAAGCATATCCCGCTCAATATCCTCCTCGGGATCGCCCACTCCGGTATACTTTTTTACCTGTTGTCTGTTTTCCTTCAGCACCAGGGGCTATTCGAAGCCTTTCATATCACGGATGCCCGGCCGATCTATGCCGGGATGGTTTTCTTCAGCCTGCTTTACAAGCCGATTGATATGATCCTTTCGGTTTTGCTTGGCATGTTATCACGACGGCATGAGTTTGCTGCCGATCATTTTGCCGCCGAACTGACCAACAAGGGCGAAACGCTGGCAAAGGCACTGAAGAAATTGAGCCGAAACAACCTGTCCAACCTGGCTCCGCATCCTTTTTATGTTTTTCTTAACGACTCCCACCCGCCGATCCTCGAGCGGGTTCGCATCCTTGAACAGCCGCCTTGTTATTGACCTATATTGAATGAAATGCGTGCATGCTGCAATTTTTGATTTTAGTCGATAGAGTGTTATGTCTGAGGAAATTATATGCGCATCAACTTCAAAGGCCGTCTCGTTGACGAACCCGAGATCCGTGCCGGTTTCATCGGCTGTGGGTCACATTCCTTTCGGAATTTGTATCCTGTCTTCCAGTTTGCTCCGGTGAATCTGGTCGCCACCTGCGACCTTGACAAAGAAAAGGCCGCAATGTTTGCCGCCAGGTTCGGCGCCAAATCGGCCTATTCCAACCATCAGGAGATGCTGGAGAAGGAGATCCTTGATGCCGTGTTCATTTGCACGGGCTACGATGGCAGCGGGCGTCCGCTGTACCCCGGCCTCGCGGTGGAGATTCTTCAGCTGGGCTGCCATGTCTGGATTGAAAAACCACCGGCGGCTTCGTGCGCTGACGTGGTACGAATGCAGGAGGCCGCCGGGGTGGCCGGGAAAAACGTGGTTGCGGGGCTGAAGAAGATGTTCTTCCCCGCCAATGAAAAGGCGGAAGAACTGATGTCTTCTGCAGAGTTCGGGGAGACTCAGCTTGTCACGATTCAGTACCCCCAGTACGTGCCTACGCTGGAGGAGTTCGAGGAATACCATCGCCAGGGCAAGAGGAACTCCGTCGTCGGATTCCTCGATCACTTGTGTCACCCCGCCTCACTCCTGATCTACCTGCTTGGCATGCCCCGGTCGCTGCACTACGAAAGAAGCGGCAACGGTGCAGGCCTGGCGACGTTCCGCTACGCCTCCGGCGCCATTGCCTCGATCATTCTGGCGCACGGGGCGTCGTCGAACGGCGGCATGGAGCATACCACCATCGTATCCGGCAAGGGCCGGCACATCACGGTGGTGAACAACACGCGCGTCACTCTGCACCGGACGCCCCCCCTGGGATACGGCGACGTCCCGAGTTTCTATACGGGGGCGCCCGATCAGGCCTCCAGCGTGTGGGAACCGGAGTTCTCGCTGGGTCAGCTTTACAACAAGGGGCTGTTTGTGCTGGGTTACTACAACGAGATCAACGAGTTTGCCCGGTCCATCCTGGAGAAACGTCCTCCCGCGAAGGGAACACTGGAGCAGGCCTGGCAGGTGACGCGGATCTTTGAAGCCTTCGCGGAGGGGCCGGGCAAAGTGATAGCGCTTTAAACAGAGAACCGGGGAAAGGAAACCGAATATGAAATGCCAAATCAGAACGAAGAACGAATCGGGGGGAGCAGAAAATTCAGGAAAGAGACATAACAAACCGTTGCTCGCGACGGCCTGCAGCCGCGCGAGAACGGTGGCGTTCGGTGAATGACACGATGGAAGAACTCGAGTACGACATCATCGTAGCGGGTGGCGGCACAGCAGGCTCGGCGGCGGCTGTGGCAGCTGCGCGGCGAGGGCATCGCGTTCTCCTCGTTGAGGAACAGAACTGCCTCGGCGGCGTATCCACAGCCGGCGGTGTCGGAGAGTGGTTTGCCTCTCTCGAGGGAATGGGCGACATCTTTGGCACGCTGGTCAGCGAAATGCAGCGATTCGGGACGATGAGGGCGGGGCCACGCTTCTTCAACCCGGAATACCTGAAGATCGCCTGGCAGCAGCTCGCCATTGAGGCGGGGGTTGACACGCTTTTCCTTTCCTCGGTCTGCGGGATCACCAAAGGCGCTGAGGCACTCACCAGTGTACGAATATCGTCCTGTTCGCAGGAAATATCCGCGCAGGCGCAATACTTCATTGATGCCACCGGTGAGGGGGATCTGTGTGCTCTTGCCGGCGCGGAGTTCATGCAAGGCGATCCGGAGGGGCATCGCGTACTTCACATGTCACTCACCGCATGGATGTACGATACGGGAAAGCAGCTGGCCCCTTACCTGCCAGATGGGCTCGAACCCATTCATAGCAGCGCTGATCTGCCCGGTTTGGGAGCCGGGTGGCTCGTTGACGATAATCGAGTCTACCTGAACGCCACCAAGGTGATGAGACATGACCCCACGGACCCGTTTAGCCTGAGCGCAGCAGAAAAGGATGCCCGCTCGCAGCTCGCCCGCATTGTCCACTATTTGCAGAGATTTCAGTTCCCGACCTACGCTCTCGGGTCCAGCGGAGCAAAGATCGGTATTCGGGAGGGAAGACGGATTGTTGGCGACCACATCCTGTCTCAAGACGAAGTGCTGAACCGAACTGAACCGCTGGCGTTTGACGATGGCATCGCCGTCGCGACCAGCCAGATTGACTTTCATAGCCTGATTAAACCGGGAAGCTCAGGTTGGCGACAGAAGCTTGAGCCTTACGGCATCCCGCTTCGATGTCTGACGGCCAGAGGCTTTCCGAACCTGATGATGGCCGGCAAGTGCATCAGCACTGATCAAGTCGTTCACAGCAGCTGCAGAATGACGCCGACTTGCTGCGCAATGGGACAAGCCGCCGGCGCGACCACAGCTCTGGCTGTGGAAATGGGATTGCCCGACGTTCGGGATGTGCCCGTATCCGTGCTGCGAGGGATCCTGACTGATGCCGGCTTGGAGCTCGACCCCAAACGGCACAGAGCATTCGCTCCGCACGACACGAGACTCGATGGTGATGACATGCCACCGAACAAGAGCGTGGACAGATACATTTCACACCGCACGGATGTGGAGTGAAACGATCGTTCAATGGATTATTTTATTCGATCCGAAGGAAGTCAGCGGCGCGTTCGGATAACGGCCCGGAGTCCATAGCCAATGCTCTTCGGAACCTTTTTTGTCGGGTTCGGTTTGATGTTCCGATCTATTAAGGGTGATAGTTTTTTAAGGCCCTTGCTGATATCGCTGCCGGGGTGACTTTTACCACAGTTTATAAAAATTAATGTTATGCCGCCAAACAAAGAAGGAGCCACTCCATGGGTACTGACGTAATGATTCGGTTTGCTCGGGAAGATGATCAGCCAATTCTGGTGCAGTTTAATCGAGCGATGGCCCGGGAAACCGAGTCAAAGGAACTCGTAACAGATATTGTGAGTGCTGGTGTCGATGCATTGCTTAAGAATCCGGAACTTGGCTTTTATGTCTTGGCCGAACTGAAAAGCCGGGTTGTGGGTTCTTTAATGGTAACCACTGAGTGGAGCGATTGGCGTAATGGAAGCTTCTGGTGGATCCAGAGCGTGTACGTGCTCCCCGAAGTTCGACGCCAGGGCATTTATCGCCGTTTATACGAGTTCGTAAAGGTCGAATCCGAGAAAAACGAAAACGTTTGTGGTTATCGGCTTTACGTTGAAAAGGATAATTTGGCGGCACAGCGTACCTACACGTCTCTGGGAATGGCAGAAACCAATTACAAGCTTTACGAAGAACTTAAGAACAAACACGAAATTATTTGAGACTGCCGCATAACAAACGCCTCGTTTGGATTCTCGCCCTGCGGGCCCGAACCAAACAGGCTCTGCCGTCCGGAGCAGAAAGCGACCGGAGATGGGACGAGCGGAATAGATGGGGGGGATTCCAAAACCATTTCCCTGCTATCCGAGCGGCAAGATCAAAATCAGCCGCCACAGCGGTAGCGTGTCTGACTGTTATGCTGCAGGGGAAGTTTGCGGATCCAATTTTTTGGGTGGCCTTATAGGCGTTAATGAGCTTGCAGCGGCGGTTAAAGATGAGCGCCCCTTTTCGTTCAGGGATGTGGAAAAAAAAGAAGGGGGAGTCTCCCGAAGCTATTACGACAAAAACATCACCGGCAGGAGTGATACAGGCAAGGGAACACCAAAAACCACCGAAGAGATGATGCGGCGGGAGACGTTCGAAGGATGGGATTTTGACGGTATCTGGGCTATCAGCGAAGGTGAAAGCTATCCCTACTTCCAATAGCAGCAGGAAAAAAGAAAGTGAAGAAGGAGATCTTATATTGTCTTTAAATCCTTTACATTGATTGTCGCCTTTGGTTTATGAAATGGTATAAAGAAAGCCGGGCCTATTACAAAGAGCGGCGTTTATTATTCTTTAAGGATTGATTAAAGGCAACGGCATCCCATGTTTTCGCTTCCTTTCCGCCCCTCCAGCATGGGGTGAGAGGGCCGAAAAGGGTCAAAAACATGGGGCAAGCGGCAACGGCCCGGTGATGCAACGCTTTAAATGAAAAAAGGACACCTCCCTGTTAGAATAGCTTTTTGCCCAAGGCGTATTCGAACTACTTTCTCAGGAGGTGTCCTATGGATACATTCTATTGCGGTATCGATGCCGGGTCA
>PUNP01000313.1 GCA_003551785.1 Candidatus Brocadiaceae bacterium
CAGCTCTTGAAATGTCGGGACGCACCGAAGAGGCCGAGGAGGCTTTCAAAAGGGCTAAAGAACTGAATCCTGATTATGAGAGAGGACCTCGGGAAGATGAGGTTGAACAGAAGGATGTTGAAGAAGAGGGGATAGAAATCGTTACAGAAGCCAAAGGCACTGTAAAGCAGCCGACCCCATGGCCAACCAGAGCGCCTACCGAGCCTGTAGAAAACCCTATGTCCGTCAAGATAGATACGTGCGAAGACGGCATCCCGACCGTCAGGGTCGTTCGTGAAGGGGACGTTTATTTTGAGTTCAACGGTTCAAAATCCTACGGTATCAGCAATGCAGAACTCAGTGTCAGCGGTCATTATCTCCTGATCCACTTTGCGGAGGAGTTCGATTTTTACTTTCAAAAAGTCAAAATATTCCGCCTGAGCGATGGTGCACTCACTGGTCACTTCGATCCGAGTCGAATAGGCAGCGTCAAGTGGACTTACGGCGATAAAATTCTGAATTTCGTCTCGGCAGGCTTGGGTATTCATGTGGTCAGGGTCTATGATATCCTGGGCGGGAAACTCTATGAAGAAACGACGACGGGCAGTAAAATGTCGCGTGGCGGGTATTTTATAATGTATCCGACCGGGTGGGGACAGCCCTCTTTTGAGATTTATGATGTAAACACCGGCGAAAGGGTCGTGCTGCTGGATTACTACGAGCAGGGATACCAGGACTATCCCATCACCAAATTCACTGATACGGAAATGATAGTCAGGCCTTTTAAACTGACCAGGGAGCCGTATGAACTGATTGAAGTGGGAACGTTAACATTCGCGCTTCCGGCTCCGCCGCCGGGGATGTAGTTTAAGCGAGCGCCACTCGCCCCTACATTTTTGGTTTTGAAAGGGCGTCATTCGGCCGGATGTGTTTTTTGTGTGGTGAGCGTCATTTATCACCTGCAATTTTTCAGAAGGGAGAAATATCACTATGAAAATGCGGATTATCTACTTGCTTATAGCAACTTGGTTGAGTTTTTATGTCCCCGCGGCACCTGCATACACATTGCATAATGACCGGGATGACAGTGATCCGGACTCCGCAGCTTCAGTCGCATGGGTGGAGAAGGACGGAGAGAAGATATTCGAGTATGAAATCCCCGATAACATGGAACTGAATTCAGCCGCTGTTAGCCCAAGCGGAAATTACATTTTTATTCACATAACAGAACAGCGATTCGTCCCGGGGGATGTTTATATTTTCCGGCTGCATGACGGTGCTGAAATAGGGTATTTTGATGCCATGCCCCTTGGAGGAAATATATTCTGGGCCTATGGAGAAAAAATTATATTTATCTCCAGTGCTGGTTCCTATAACGTGGGGTTCAGTGTCTTTGATATCACGGGAACGCGGCTCTACAGGAGCACCCACTGCGTATTGTACTCAAGCAGAGATGGTTATTTTGTCGTCTATTCCCCCTGGGGCAGTCCGACAGGCGATACGACGAATGTTGAGATGTATAATGTCAACACCCATACCTGGACGGTGCTGGCTGAGGATGTCTGTAAGAAGAATGATGAGATCAATGTTGATATGGAGAGGGGGGTTGTCGAAATAGTCTATCACGATGGGGAGGGCAAAGTGATCGACCTGCCGCCTTCGCCCTCCGAAAGAATCCGGAGAATTGAAGCTCCCAATGTAAGTCCCTCGGAGTACAGCGTTCGGGAAGGCGATACGCTTTGGTCCATAGCTGATCTGTTTTATGGAAACGGCCACGAATGGGCAAGGATAGTTAAGGCGAATAAAGAAAAAATCGGAGATGATGGGCTTATTACGTCGGGCATGAGGATTGTAATACCTGGGGAATGAAGCCCTCAACATAAAGGTTCTTATTTTCATCCTTCCACCTAATCCACCACCTCTGCATCAAAAACCCGCAATCTTCCCTTATTTCTTCTTACGGAATCAAAGTTATTTTTTAAAATAATCCAGTAAGAACCGCAATTTTCACATTTCTGAATCCCCCGCCGCTCTCCACATTCACAAGCAGTCTTTTCCTGCTGGTTTTTTTAGAATAGTCCCCGTATCTCCCCTTTATCCGCCGTTTATTAATAGCATAGTTTCTCTGCTATCTTTAACTGTCCTAAAACTGACTGTACCATTGCTGACGACAACTAAAAATCCCTGCTGATGACAATTATAATCCCAGACTTCGGGATTTTAATGAAAGATTACCGGTTAATTACGTTAAAAAAGGAATTCCTACCTCAGCACCCACCATTAAAACTCACGCCGCATAACCCCCTTAACTTGATCAACTAAAGTATGTTACGCATTCCTTTCAAGATGATTTTCAAAAAAAAAAGTAAATTCTCGTTATAAAACCAAAAAAGTTCCGACATATGGAATAGAACAAACCTGATTGGCTGAAAGACAGCGGCGCTCAGGGGAATAAAAACTGACTGTCTAAAACTTTTGATAATACAGGAGGCTTCGAAATGAATGCGAAGAATTTTGAGTCCTGAGTTCTGAGGGCGTAGAAATGTGGCCGGGCAAATAAGTTCATCCGGCTTTGCAGGTGACGTTGAGAAATACTTTAGACCCGACACCCGACTTGGAGGTTTCGGGAGATCGGGAAATCTAATTGTGAAAGGATAATTTTGAAATAACTCTTAATTGAGGAGTCAAATATGTCAAACGTAGCAAAAAATACAATCGATGTTGAAGGAAATGTCGTGAAGGATTCAGGTGAAAAAGTGACCTGCGTCGGACTGGACGAAAACGACCGGGTCGGCCTTCTCTATCCTCTTAATCATAGCAGTGCTGAGGATAAACTCAGGATGGCAGATGAAATCCTGGAAGAAGAACCTGATGATGAAGAAGCCCAGTTTGAAGCCTGGCAGTTTCAGGCCGAGGGCTTACTTCAGCAGGGCAAGTATGAGGATGCTCTGGAAAAGGCCAATAAGCTTTGTGGCGCTGAAGCCGGTTTGATGACCGAGTTCCAGCTGAAAAGCCAGATTCTTCTTTGCCTGGGAAGGTATGATGAGTCACTTCAGGCAGCCAAAGAAGCTCAAATTGATCCGGAGCAATACCTTGCCCAGGCACTTGAAGCGCATAACCTCATATATATGGGAAAATACGCCGAGGCTAACCTCATTGCTGATTTCGTGGCCGCCTTCGATGATGGAATGGGCTTCAGACTCAAGCAGGAAGTGTTCAGGCAAATGGAAAAAATCGAATTGGAAGCGATGAACGCATAGATTCGGGACTATGTCCGGAAGAGCAAGGGACCCGGCGGGAACTGTCCTCTCGGGTCCCACTCTCTACATTTAAATGAAAATAATAACTTAATCAAGGAGGTAGTTATGAGTATAAAGGCTGTCGATATTTTTAAAAAACCTAGCGTGGGCAATTTAGATTTAAGCAATATAGAACATTGTTATCTCTTGAAAACACATCAGGAAATGAAAGAAGAAATGTTGGAATTTTTGCAGAAAAAAACAGAGGGGATAAGTTTTTCTCCCAACATTTACGTTGAAGTCCAGAAAATACTTAGAGAAAAAAAGAGGCGAAGCAACTATGTTTTTGAACCTTATATACTACGTCCAATAAATAAATTTGAAGGCGGGCTTTGTGATGTTGTTTTTCATGATGTAAAGGCGTGCAAACAGGATAAGGGGAATATCTATGACACAGCCTACGATATGTCCGTATGGTCCACCATCCCCTTAGTAAGCAAATATCATAAGGATGATTTAATACTTCCTATGTTGACCGTGAAAGGATTAGGCACTGTTTTTTCTGTCAGGGGGCATGCGTTTAAGCGTCTTGAAGAAAATACCGATATAACGATCAATCACAGTGCCCATTTTTGTGCCAGTGCTATGGAAAATCAGGTCACTTACGATGAAAACGGTCAGCCCTGGCTTTATATTTTTGATGCCATATCCCTTGACCCGTTAGGGGCTGCACCGTTGGAATATACGCGAGTTCGGTTTGGTGAGGAAAAAGATAAAAGGGAAGGATGGACAGCAAAAACATTTTATTCTTTGGATATGCTAAACAAGGCTGGTGGAAAGATAAATCTGATTACCCGCCCGAAATCTCCTTCTGTTTTTGTCGAAAAAATACTGAGTATGGAGGATACAGCGGTGTTTTGGCGGGATGGAGTGTTAAAGATGAATAAAGACGAAATTATTGGAAATGGTATAGCAGACTTTTTCTATCCCTTCTTCAATCGTGTTTTTTATTTATATGCAAAGGAATTTGGTAAGTTGTCCCCCCAATTTGCAACTGAACGTTGGTTTCAGGATTGTGTAGCTCGGGCGGAGATTTCAGGAAACGATTGGGAGTTGGTATTGGAGGCGTTCAAAGAATTGCAAAGCAGGGAAAAACGCGGAGCAATTATTATATACCCACAGCCACATAGGCATCAGCCAGGGTTACGCTGGTGCGTAGAAACTTTTACTGATGACCAAAGGATAAAGGAAGAAATGTATAGACGCTTGGCAAATTTTCAAATCGGTCGCGCTTTAACCAGAAAAGTGCAGGAAAAAGTGGAAAAAGTGGATCCTCGCAAAGAATGTGTGGTTGGGATTATCACAGGCAAAAAGACCGAAATAAGCTATTGGCGAATGAATGAAAGTGATATTGACAGAAGATGTTCATTAAATTCCTCAATGTTCTTTAAAAAACATGTAAGAATTAAGGCACTCGGAGAAAAGTGGTGAAAGAAATAGGTTGCATCTTTTTCCCAATTACCGCCGTCG
Organism: Candidatus Brocadiaceae bacterium; assembly: GCA_003551785.1. The sequence goes on from PUNP01000313.1 coordinate 4,749, forward strand.
TCGCTGCGATACAAACTACGGCGGCGGTATCTCCATAGACATTCAACTCCAACTGTTACGCATAAGACATGTCCTGCAACATCACACATGTTGGAGATACATTCCAGACCGGCAGTGCAGCACGGAAAAAGAGCGAATGATTATAAGCTCCCCTGCACGCTCACCACAAAAGCCGCCCAGTCACGGGGATGTAAGTTCTGCTCGTTTTCACGTGCCTGGTTTATTATTTGTCTTTGCGTTTCTGTCATTGCCGTAGCAGCGCAGCCACCTTCAAGATAGCGCCCGTAAAAATCTATCATCAGTTCGGTGGTTTCAGTATCCGGAACTTTCCAGAGCGTCAGAATCAAATTCTGAGCTCCCGCCTGAACAAAGGCGCGCCTCAGTCCCATAACGCCTTCGCCACCAGTCATTTCACCCAGCCCCGTATCACAGGCCGAAAGAACGACAAGGCGCGTGCCCCACAAATCGAACGTGCCCACTTCCTCGGCGGTGACTATACCGTCCTCAAGGTCTTCGCGAATCACTTCTTCGAGGGCACGTGATGCGCCTGCAAGGGCAAGGCCGGAGCGGTGCATGGGGTTAGTTACTCTGGCGGCGGGCACATGTGGCAGTTCTCCCCGCCTGAGATCGACAACCGGCCCGCTCACCGCCGGAGGCTCCTCATCCTCCGTGTCTTTGAGAAAAAATCCGTGCGTTGCAAGATGTAAAAAAGCGGGTTTGCTTACAGATTTAAGGCGCGGCTCCGATGCATCGATTCCGAACCAGGTTTCGACGTTGTGGCCTTGCTGTTTGAGCATTTTACCAATGGTTTCAACCTCTTTTCGGGTGCCGGGAAGAGGCCCAAAACTCATGCGGGTTAGCATAGAGCGGTCCTGGTCGGTAACGGCACTTCTGTGAGCCGCCTCCCGGGTAAGAAAAGCCGTCTCTATTTTTCCTGTATCAGCATCCGCCAGGGCAAAGTCCGGATCGCCGAACAGAACAGCGCCCCCTGTGCTTTCTTCTATCTGCCGTATCAGGTCGCGTCCGCTGCCGACGTAAGAAATGTTATATTTTTCGACAAGATAACGGTCATCCGGTGAGATAAGCGCTGCAAAAGGCAGGAAGTTAAGCTCACCGTCGGGGCTTATTATCACTGAGCTTTTGCCTTCCAGGTGTTTTTCAATGGGAGCCCATATCTTTTCGTATAGCTCGCGGCTCAGAGCGGTAACCGATTTTTTCCTTTTTATTGCACGTTTCTGCCTGTTTATCAGGTCATGTATTTTCTCAGCATCGCCGAGTTCTACGAATTCCAGTTCGTCTTCACTGCTGCCGATAATAAACGCTGCGTATTCGGCGGGAAGAAAAAAATCATCAAGCCCCATCTCTTCTTTCTGTTCTGCTGTAGCTATCGGTTGAAATCGGGTTAGCTCTATCAATGAATATCCCTCCGGTATGGCCTCCCTGACTTGATTGAGAGTTACTCGCGAGGCACGGCGGCCTTCCCGATAACGTCCTGCCTTTCTTGCCAGACGACGTTCGAGCTGTTCGGCTTCTTCGGTAAGGTTTTCTGTTAGTTCTCTGCGTTGCTTAATCTGCTCCGCGGTAAAATCTGATATATCTTCAAATATTATGTTAGAGACCTTGGTTCGTATGTTCCTTATTTCTTCCCAAAGATTCTGAGCCGCAGGATCGTCGCTTATTAGCTTACGGTCTTCAAGCATGGAATCAGCAACAACAGCTTTGGTGCGCAGAATCCACTTATAACTATCTTCTATGAAGCGTTTTCTAATGTCACTATCCTTTATAGAAGAAAGGTAAAGATTTTGGGGAAGCGATTGTAAGAAGCTTTCAAAAGCTATTCTTTGACGTTCGGACGTGCTCCAGTAAACATTTTCTCTCAAAATATTGACCCCCTGAATGGTTTCATTGAGTTCCTGGAAGACCATTTCATTATTACCTAATAAATACCAGCTTAAACAAAAAACAACATTTGCTCTAATAGTATGTAAATGCTGCTGACCAAGACTTTTTCGTAAGATAGACAATGACTCTTCAAGCAAGGTCTGAGAATATACAAAATCTCCCAAGAAAATATGTCCTATAGCATAACTGACAAGAGTAGTAGCTCTTTGCGCGCTTTCTTTACCTAAAGTGTTTTCTAAAATTTTAGAAGCCTTTCCGAGTGTTAAAACTGCTGATTCAGGGTCTTCTCTGAGTAAATGAAATACTGCCTCACCCGTCATGAGTTGAGGTAAAAAGGGATGTTTCTCCGGTAATACCTTCTCAAATATATCCTGCGCTGTATGAATGTGTAAATCAGCTTCCTCAAATTTGTCTTGAGTTAAGTAAATAACCCCTAATCTAAAATGGTTTAAACCAAGAAGATGATTCCAATGCCTCTCTCCATGTAAGGCTATACTTTTTTTGTAGTATTTTTCTGCTGACCTAAAGTCATGCATTTTCTCATATAACAAACCTTTTTTATAAAATACACCTTTGAGTATCTTCCTTCTTTCCCAGGGTATTTTGGAGGGCATCAATGTTGATATTTCTCTTATATCCAATTCCCCAAGAGCTTTATCCAAAATATCTCCTGCTACGGGATACTCCCCCATATCTGTCTTAACTATCGCCATAGAAACGAGGACATTAATAGCATCAGCATTAAATCCTTCTAATGATTCATCGAAAAAATCTAGGGCTTTTTGGATGAAATAATGTGATTTGTCAAGGTTTTCTAAACGGTAATAAACTGTTGCCAAATTATCTAAAATCACCATATAAAGCTCACTTGGGTTTTCTTTTTCAGTTTTATATGCCTTTTTAAGCAAATTCAAAGCTTTATCATACTCCGCCATTTTTAGATAAAAAACCCCAAAATCGTTCCACAATGTTGTTATATGTGGGGGATAATCGTCAAAATGTGTTTTGTAAACCTGAAAAACATCAGTATACAAACTCTTAGCCAAATTAAAGTTACCAGTCTTTCCGTAAATATCCGCCAATATCAATTTATAATTCAAGATATTGGCATTGGAGACTCCATAGCTAATATCGAGTATTTTAATTCCTTCCTCGAAACCACTGATTGACTCCTCCATTCTCCCTTTTTGTTTTCTCTGGAATGCTAAATCTATCTTTTTATTGACAGTTAGCGGATGCTGATCGTTGAAAATAGAAGATAGAAACGTAATAAAAGTTTTTGTGTGATTATAATTTGAAAGTTTTTCGCTTTCAGCTAAAGTGCTGTATGTCTGCGTTTTTTCTAAATCTAAGGAGTTAAAAAACGATAAAAGTAATTCTTTTGACTCGGTACTCCATCTGATGTTTGCCAGCTGCAATAAGTCGCTCGAAGTGAGTTCAGAACTGTCTTTTTGAGAAATGTCCTTGTTGTCTTGATCATCACATGGTGAAAAAGAGCTTAGTAAATCCCAACAAGCAATTTTCAAAAGTTTTTTATGGTCACTGAGCGTTTGGCGATACTCTTCTTCCGTTAGGATAGAGGCCAACAATTCAAAATAGTTATCAGGCATAACCCCCCTGAGACTATTGATAAATCTGAATTCCACAAAAAGTCTTCTCATAAAAAGCAAATAAGATGGTTCAGGAGTAATAATGGCACTGATATTAACTAGGCCATTACTAATAACGTGATTCGCATTTTCAACCA